>DASXYQ010000028.1:0-10710 GCA_036502445.1 Roseiarcus sp.
CCGTTCATTGGGTTTGCCGCATCGTTGCCCGACAACCGACCCTTGCCTTCCCCCCTGCCCTCCTCTATATGCCGCTCATTCCACAGGCGGATTTTCGCGCGCCCTGCTTCAAGGGTCCGCTCCGGTGACGGGAGCTTCGCTCTCGCCGCAACGATCCGCCGAGGCCTAACCGGAAAGGAAAACGCAGTGTCGCTGCCAGATTTCTCCATGCGCCAACTCCTGGAAGCAGGGGCGCATTTCGGCCACCAGTCGCACCGCTGGAACCCGAAGATGGCGCCCTATATCTATGGCGCCCGCAACTCGATCCACATCATCGACCTCGCCCAGACGGTGCCGCTGCTGCACCAGGCGCTGAAACTCGTCTCCGATTCGGTCGCGAAGGGCGGACGCGTGCTGTTCGTCGGCACCAAGCGTCAGGCGGCTGAGGAAGTCGCGGCGGCTGCCAAGCGCTGCGCGCAATATTTCGTCAACTCGCGCTGGCTGGGCGGCACGCTCACCAACTGGAAGACCATTTCGGCCTCGATCTCGCGGCTGCGCAAGCTGGACGAGCAGCTCAGCGAGGGCGCCAAGGGCCTCACCAAGAAAGAGCGCCTGATGCTGACGCGCGAGCGCGAGAAGCTCGAAAAGGCGCTCGGCGGCATCAAGGACATGGGCGGCGTTCCCGATCTGGTGTTCGTGATCGACACCAACAAAGAGGCGCTGGCGATCAAGGAAGCCAACCGCTTGAAAATTCCTGTGATTGCGATCATCGACACCAACAGCGATCCCGACGGCGTCGCCCATCCGATTCCGGGCAACGACGACGCGAGCCGCGCGATCCAGCTCTATTGCGATCTGGTCTCGCGCGCGGCGATCGACGGCATTTCGCGCAGCCAGGGCGCCGCCGGCGTCGACATCGGCGAGGCCGAGGCGCCCGTCGCCGAGCAGCTGCCGGAGGCCGCGGAGCCCGAGCCGTTCGCGGCCGAGCAGTTCGAACTGCTCACCGCGCCACGCGGCGCGCCGGACGATCTGGCCAAGCTGACCGGCGTCGGCCCACAGATCATCAAGAAGCTCAACGAGCATGGCGTGTTCCACTTTTGGCAGCTCGCCGCGATGACGCCGGCCGAAGCCGAGAAGCTCGACGCCGACCTCCGGTTCAATGGGCGCATATCTCGCGACCATTGGGTCGATCAGGCGCGCGGGCTGATCACGGCCGCCTGAGCGCGCGGTTCGGCCGGGGCTCCGGCAAGGCCGGCCTCGCGCGCGCAAGCTCAACCAACGAGGGACGAGGGACAAGCCATGGCCACGATCACCGCCGCGCTGGTGAAGGAACTGCGCGAGAAGACCGGTTCCGGCATGATGGATTGCAAGACCGCGCTCAGCGAAACGAACGGTGAACTCGAGGCGGCGGTCGACTGGCTGCGCAAGAAGGGCCTCGCCAAAGCGGCCAAGAAGAGCGGCCGCATCGCCGCCGACGGCCTCGTCGGCGCCGCCGTGGAAGCCAATTTCGGCGTCGTCGTCGAAGTCAACTCCGAGACCGACTTCGTCGCGCGCAACGACGACTTCCAGGCGCTCGTGCGCGGCATTCTCGCGGTTGCCATCGACAAAGGCGCGAGCGTCGACGCCGAGGCCGTCAGGGGCGCGCATTTCCCGGGCGGCGGCACGGTCGAGGACGCGATCGCCAACGCGATCGCCACCATCGGCGAGAACATCACGTTGCGCCGCGCTCAGGGGCTGCATGTGGAACATGGGGCGATCAGCCAATACGTGCACGGCCAGATCGTCGACGGCCTCGGCCGCATCGCGGTGATCGTCGCCCTGGAGTCGACGGGCAAGCGCGATGCCCTCGTCGCGCTCGGCCGCCAGATCGCGATGCACATCGCCGCCTCCAGCCCGATCGCCGTCGACGCCGCCTCGATCGACCCCGCGATCGTCGCGCGGGAGAAATCCGTGCTCGCCGACAAGAACGCGGGAAAACCACCGCATGTGCTGGCGAAGATCGTCGAATCCGGGCTGAAGACCTATTATAAGGAAGTCACCCTGCTCGATCAGTCCTTCGTGATCGATCCGGCGAAGTCGGTCGCGCAGGCGATCAAGGAGGCCGAAGCGACAGTCGGCGCCCCGATATCGGTCAAGGGCTTCGTTCGCTACGCGCTCGGCGAAGGCATCGAAAAACCCGCCGAGCAGGGCTAAGTGTTCGGGCGGCCCGTCGGCCGCCCGTTTCATATCCGGCCCAGCCGAGACCAGGAGCCCGCCTTGACCGAACCCGAGCGACCCCTGTTCGGCCGCGTCGTCGTCAAACTGTCGGGTGAGGCCCTGATGGGGCCGGATTCGCACGGATTGCACGCCCCGACGCTGCAGAGGATGGCCGCCGACCTCAAGGCGGCGGCCGAACTCGGCGTCCAGGTCGCGGTCGTCGTCGGCGGCGGCAATTTCTTTCGCGGCCTCGAGGGCGCGGACAAGGGCATCGAACGCGCCCGCGCCGATTCCATCGGCATGCTCGCAACCGTCATGAACGCGCTGGCGATGGAGGGCGCGCTGGAGCAACTCGGCCAGCCGGCGCGGGTCCTGTCGGCCGTCGCGATGCCCTCGCAATGCCAGCCCTATTCCCGCCAGGCGGCGCTCGCCCATCTCGTCAAGCGTCGCGTCATCCTGTTGGCGGGCGGCACCGGCAATCCGTTCTTCACCACCGACACGGGCGCGGCGCTGCGCGCCGCGGAGCTTTCCTGTGACGCCGTGATGAAGGCGACCCAGGTCGACGGCATCTACACCGCCGATCCCAAGAAGGACCGGACAGCGACCCGCTTCGAGCGCCTGACCCACGACGACGCGATCCGTCTCAATCTGCAAGTGATGGACACCGCGGCGTTCGCGCTCGCGCGCGACAACAGCATTCCAATCGTGGTCTTCTCGGTGAACGAACCCGGCGCGATCCGCGCGGCGCTGCTGGGACAGGGACGCGCGACTTACGTGATGCCGTAGGGGCGCCGCAGGACCCCTTCCCCCCTTTCGGGGGAAGGTGGCCCGAAGGGCCGGATGAGGGGGATCGAGCGAAGCGAGATGGCTCTGATCGCTCAACGCGAACACCCTGCTTTCATAACAATCGCCGAGGCGCTCGAGGGTTTGTAAAACTACCAGCGCACCGCGGAGCCATCTCGCTCCGCTCGATCCCCCTCATCCGTCATTGCTTCGCAATGACACCTTCCCAGGGAAGGGGGCGCGCCTACAGCGCCACGCAAAATGGTCTTGACACGCGCCGCTCGCCGGTTCGAACTGCGGCGCAAACAGCGAGGGAGGATTGCATGTTGACGCGACGTGGTTTTGCCGCCTGCGCGCTTTGCGCGGTCACGGGATTCCTGGCGACGGGCGTCGAGGCGCAGAACGCGCCCGGCGGGTTGAAGCGCACTATCCTGAAGCGCATCGATGGCCCAATGGCCGGCTACGAGACCGTCAGCGTCCGCGTCGAAATCGAGCCGGGCGCGACGATCGCACGCCACACCCATCCGGGGATCGAATCGAGCTACATCATCTCGGGCTCGACGGAGCTGACCATCGAAGGCGAGGGCGCCAAGACATATAACCCTGGCGACGCATTCCAAGTCGCCGCCGGAGTGCCGCACGGCGGCAAGAACGGCGCCGCGCCGACGGTCGTGGCGGCGACCTACGTCGTCGAGAAGGGCAAACCGCTGGCCTCGCCGGCCTGACCCCGCGAAGGAGTGGAAACGCAGTGAGCATCCCTGTCGCGCATGCGAGCAACGTCGATCAGGCGACCTATTGGAACGGTCCGGTCGGGCGTCGCTGGATCGACCGGCAGGAGATGCAGGACGGCTTGCTGGCGCCGGTCACGGCGCAGCTGCTGAAAGCGGCGGGCGCAGCTCCGGGCGACCGCGTCGTCGACATCGGCTGCGGCTGCGGCGCGACGACGCTGGCGGTCGCGCGCGCGACCGGCGCCTCGGGCCGCGCGCTCGGCGTCGATATTTCGGCGCCAATGATCGAGCGCGCGCGCGAACGCGCCGCGGCGGAATCCTCGCCGGCGCAATTTCTCGTCGCCGACGGGACGATCCTCGATCTCTCCGGCGAGCGCGCCGACCTCATGATCTCGCGCTTCGGCGTGATGTTCTTCGCCGATCCGGCCCTCAGTTTCGCCAACATGCGCAAGGCGCTGAAGCCGAGCGGACGGCTGGTGTTCGCCTGCTGGCGCGAACCGCGGCTCAATCCCTGGCTGATGACCCCGCTGAAGGCCGCGACGCGCCATGCGCCGCCCCTGCCCAAGCTCGGTCCGGAGGACCCCGGTCCGTTCTCGTTCGCGGACGAGGAGCGCGTGCGGCGAATTCTGTCCTCGGCCGGTTTCGTCGATGTCGCGCTCGAACCTGTCGATCTGGAACTCGACACCGCGGTCGGCCTCGGCTTCGAGAATGCCGTCGCCTCCGCGCTCGAAATCGGCCCCGCCAGTCGCGCGCTCGAGGGTCAGCCCGACGAAGTGCGCTCAGCCGCGATCGCGGAAATTCGCGCGGCGCTGAAGCCGTTCGAACGCGGAAATCGGGTGCCGATGGCCGCCGCGATCTGGATCGTCAGCGCGTGGGCCTGACGAGGGCCAGGTTGGCAATTCCGGGCTCGAAATAACCCCTCGAAGTCGGCGAGCTTCGGCGTCCGCGGCGCACGCGCGCCGTCAGTCCTCGTCGCCGCCGCTCGGATCGCGGAACGCCATGGTCTCCGACGATCCGTCTTCGATCGCGTTCCGGTAGGCCGTTTCGGCGAAGCGCCGATCCTGGACCAATTCGGGGCGCGGCTTGCGCATCACTTTCGGCAATGAAAACAATACTCTCCTGAGAGCTTCCTGAGTCAAGGGAACACCAACGCCGGCATTCATCACGAAGAGGCCCGGCGTGAAAAACCGACCCGCGAACGCGAGGCCCACCGGCATCGTAGCCTCCATGTTCTCGTCGACCAACCAGAGCTCGATCTGCCGGAACACTTCGGTCACGATCAGCCCAGCCGTGGGGTGTCGGCCCCTCACCTGAAGCACCCCGAACCTCGCGTTGCGCATGACCTCGAGCATCATCGCCTCTTCGGAGCCCGGCACCCACCGTCCCGAATTGGCGTAGCGGTCGATCGCCCTGGAGCGACCGGGGGCTGCGGTGTAGATCGCAAGATCCATCGCCATCGTCATCTGATCGATGCTGTCGGCGACAAGTATCTTGCCTCGGGTCAGACCCAACCGGCGAGCGTGGTCGAACATCGCGTCCTTGGACAGGAAGGCCAATACATCTTCATGATGCCGCTTGCCGATTTGGCGCAGGCGACGATAGCGCGCGAGCACCTCGTCACGGGATTGCGGCGGCTCTTGCGGGTCGAAGTCGGTCTCTTTGCGGAGCGCGGTGATGGAATTCATCAGAAACTCGGAGTTGTCAGCGCAGACGAGCCGCGTGGGAACGACGCGGCCAGTCTCGGCTGGCTGCAGCGTGGCTGATTCGAGACTCGACCGATAGCATGGATTTTCCAAAATTCACCGTTTTGTCTCGATCTCGACCGCCACCAGCCGTGCAATCGCGGTGGCGCGGCTTCCCCCAGCGCACTAGGCCTGAGGAGAAGGGCGAGAATTTCCTCGCGGCCAGACGACGGCGCGTCTCCCCTTGCGGGAGAACGCGGCGCCATAGGGTGTCGAAAGACGCCCGTGTTCGACGGGCTTTGGCGCCGGCTTCGAACGCGAAACTGTGAAAATGAATGCCTAGCGGCCTTCGTCGTGGCCGGCTTCATCAACGAGCGGGTCGCGTAATTACACCCCTTCCATCGCTCCGTCCGCAACGGCGCCGCGATAGATGGCTTCGGCGAAGCGCCGATCCTGAACCGCCTCCTCAGTCGATTTGCGCGCCAACTGGGACGTCGACTGGATCGCAATCGTGACTTTGAGCCGGTCGACGGGCACGTAGAAGCCGGCCGTCATGATGAACGGGCCGGGCGAATAGTACCGGGTCGCGAACCACGCGCCTTCGGGCATCGTGGCTTCCATGCCGATATCCACCAACCAGTGATCCGTCTCCTCGAAGGCATCCGTCACGACGAGCCCGGCGGCGGGATGGCGACCCAGCACCGAGAAAACGCCAAATCGCGCGGCGCGCATCAGATCGAGCATGAACGCCTCCGGCGAATCCGGCGCCAAGCGTGCCCATTGCGCATAGCGCTCGATCGCGCGAGTGCGACCTGGCGGCGCGGTGTGGATGGCGAGGTCCGCCGCCAGCTCCATTTCATCGGGATTTTCGAAAATCAGGGTCCTCCCACTCGCGAGACCTACACGGCGGGCATTCTGCCAAATCCAATCGGACGAAAGAAAATCCCAGACGTTGTCGTGATGCGGCTTCCCGAGCGCGCGAAGCCGGAGGTAAAGGGCGAGCATTTGGTCGCGGCTCGGCCACCCGGTATCCGGAGGGTTCTTGAAGCCTTCGCGGAGCACGACGCCGTTGTCCGGCGACGGAGCTCGATGGTCGACTTCGATGTCGCTGCGGAGCGCGGCGACGGGGTTCATGAGCAGCTCCGAAAGATCGTGAGCGGAGACCGCACGGTACAGCGACACGGTCGGTTGACGACGGTTAGTTTAGGCTGATTCGACGACGGTCGGGAAGTCGGAATTCGTGGCCGCAAAATACGGATACAGAACTGTGCGTTGATTATTTTCATATCCACAACAGAGAGGCGCTTTTCCGATCGAAGACGGCCGGTGTTTGTCGCTAATCCGTCCAATTTTGGGGTTAATCGCGAACTCACGGCCAAATTCGAGGTTGATTGGAGCGAGCGATCATGGCGTCAGATCGGACCTTTGAACTAGGCCTTGTAATGGCGGGCGCCATTTCAGCCGGAGCTTATTCGGCTGGCGTTCTCGACTTCCTCTTTGAGGCTCTGGACGCATACGAAGAAGCGAAAGGGCAGTCGGGGTGGACCGGTCCGACGCACGGTGTCCGAGTGCCGGTGATGGCCGGAGCGTCGGCCGGCGGAATGACGGCCTCGATCTGCGCACTGCATGCCTTTCATGACTTGTCGCATGTGTGGCCCGGTAAGCCGCTTCCTGCGCCGCAAGAGAATCGACTCTATTCCAGTTGGGTCCGCGATATCTCGCTCGATTCGCTTCTGGAAACATCCGATCTCGACAATGGTCGTGACGCTGCGGGGCTCAAATCAGCTTTGTGTTGTGACGTTCTTGATCGGATCGTCAAGGATGCGTTTGATCTCAGTCCGGCCTTGCGTCAGAGAAACTGGATTGGACGAGGCGACGACAAGTTTCTTCGGGTGATGGTCACGCTGACAAATCTTCGCGGTGTGCCCTATTCGTTCCCGCTGTTTGGCAGCCAGTCGTCCGAAACGTTTGGCATGCTCAATCACGGCGATTACTACGATTACGCGGTCGGGATCGCTCCCGCGCCGCCGAGCGAGTCATGCCCTCTCGATATCCGCGATACCACGCAGCCCAATTGGGACCTCTACAGAACGACGGCCCTGGCGACGGGCGCTTTTCCTATTGGCCTGATGCCGCGAAAGGTGAGAAGGCCTTCAGCAGCATACTACAAGCGTGCGGGAAAGGTCGGGTACGAAGATCGATCGAGCGGCGATTTCGTGACGATAATACCTGATCGCGGTTTTGGGACGGAGGAGCCCTACGATTTCATCTCGGTCGACGGAGGGGTAATCGACAACGCGCCCCTCGAACTAGCGAGACGCTTTCTTGCCGGTTCGGCGATTCATAATGATCCGAACGGCGCAAGCGCAAGCAAGGCCGTCCTGCTGGTGGCGCCATTTCCAAACCTCGTGCAGGTGCCGGCGGCCGACGTAGACGATCGGCTTATCCACGTCTTGATGAAGCTGGCGGGAACGTTCGTCGATCAAGCGCGCTTCAAACCGGACGAACTGGAGAAGGCCGCGAACGAGACTTACTTCTCCCGCTTCGTGATCTCGCCAGCTCGTCGGGGCAACGGCACGCCGGAGGCAGTCGCGTTCCCGATCGCCTGTGGTGTTCTCGGCGGCTTTGGTGGCTTTCTGCATGAGTCTTTTCGGCATCATGACTACTTGCTCGGACGGCGGAACGCGCAGGCGTTTCTGCGCTGGAATTTTGCCTTACCCGAGTCAAACCCACTGTTCGCCGGCGTCCCCATCGACAAGGAGCGCTGGCATGTGCACGATGCGGAAGGGAAGTCTCAGTCGATTGCAGCGAATGCCGATCAGGAGTTGCCAAAGAAGTCTTTCGCAACCAGAGTGGGCGGCGCGAAGGCAGAGGCTGGATTTCCGATAATTCCGCTTGTCGATCGCCTTTGCGTTCCAATTGAACTGGCCTCGGCGGATATGCCGAGACCACGGGACATCAGAATGAACGAGCTCAAACGCAAAATCCACTCGCGGGCAAACAGCGTGGTCGCGACGTTGGTCGACGTCGACCTACGCAGGGAGACTGACAGTTTAGGGGTGGCAGGCGTGCTCGTGAGAGCCGGCGCGCGCGAGTTTGGAACCCAAATCATCACGGAAAAGGCCACCTCTACGATCGCCGCGGCAATCGATCAGGTGACCAAGGCCTTCGCATAAGTCGCGGCGACAACGAACTCCCCGTCGTTGGCGCCAGAGCTCACGCGGCCGGCCGCGCGATCCCCATCACCAGATCCGCCAGCCGCTCCGCGGCGTCCGGGACGCCTGCGGCCTTGGCCGCGCGCGCGGCGGCGATCAGCCGGCCGGGTTCGTTCAGCGCAGCGCGCAGCCCTTGCGCGAGCCGCTCCGGCGTGAACTCCGCCTGCGGGATCACCGTCGCGGCGCCGCTGGCGGCGAGCACGGCGGCGTTGGCGGCCTGGTCCTGATCGAGCGCATGCGGGAACGGCACCAGGATCGAGGGGCGGCCGATCACCGCCAGCTCGCTCACCGTCGAGGCGCCGGCGCGCCCGACGACGAGATGCGCGGCGGCGATCCGCGCGGGCAGATCGGTGAAGAATTCCTCGATCTGGACCGGAAATTCGAGCCGCGCGCACGCGACGGCGACGCGGACTTTGTCCTCGCCGCGCGCCTGCTGGGTCAGACGAATTCGCGCGAGCGCGCCGGACGAAAGCAGCGCTAGCGCGGCGGGAACGATGTCCGCCATCACCCGCGCGCCCTGCGAGCCGCCGGTGATCAACACGTTGAGCCGTCCCTCCGCGAAATCCGGGTACGGAATCTTGGCGGCTTCGAGAACCTCGGGCCGGACGGGGTTGCCGGTGTAGCGCGTCCTCGAACGCAGCGCCTCGGGCACGCCTTTGATGTCGGGAAAGCCGGTCGCGATCAGCGATACTCGCGAGGCGAGAAACCGATTGGCGCGGCCCATCACGGCGTTCTGCTCATGCAGCACGCTCGGCGCTCCGACCAGCGAGGCCGCGACCAGCGGGGGAACGGTGGGATAGCCGCCGAACCCGACCACGGCGCGGGGCCGCAGCCGTCGGATCAGCAACAGCGCGGAGATGACGCCGCGCCCCAGCGTCGCCGCGGCGAGCGCCTTGCTCGGCAAGCCGGCGCCGGTCGGCGTCGCCGAGGGTACCGCATGGATCGCACGGGCGGGAAAATCGGCGCCGTATTTCAGCGCCCGTTCGTCGGTGGCGAGATCGACGACGACGCCGCGCCGAGTGAGCGCCGCCGCGAGGGCCGCCGCCGGAAACAAATGCCCGCCGGTTCCGCCCGCCGCGAGCAGCACGCCGGCAGGCGCGCTCACGCCGCATCCGGGAGATGGGAAGAAGATGCGATAGTCAGGTTTCGCCGGGTCAAGGCGACGAGAAAACCCATGCCGAGGCCGAGCGCGAGCAGGGACGAGCCGCCATAGGAAATGAACGGCAGCGTCATGCCCTTGGCCGGAACCGCGCGCAGGTTCACCGCCATGTTGATCCAACTCTGCACGCCGAACATGATCGTCAGCCCCGCCGCGGCGAAGCGGCTGAACGGGTCGTGATTGCGGGACGCGAGCCAGAGCCCGCGCAAGACGATGAACCCGAAAAACGCGATCATCGCCAGGCACGCCGCCATCCCGAATTCTTCGCCCGCGACGGCGAAGACGAAGTCGGTGTGCGCATCGGGGAGAATGCGCTTGTAGACGCCTTCGCCGGGACCTCGGCCGAGCCAGCCGCCGGAAAGCAGGCTCTGCAATGCGGTATCGACCTGGAATGTATCGACCATGCCGCCGACGGAATCGGGATCGATGAAGCGCAGCACGCGTTCGTGCACGTGCGGCGAGAATTTGAACGCGGCGAAGCCGCCGACCACGCCGGCGCCGCCCAGGCCCACGACCCAGAACCAGTGCAGGCCCGCCATGAAGAACAGCGACGCCCAGACGAGCGCGATGAGCATCGTCTGACCGAAATCCGGTTGCAGGATCAGCGGCACGATCGTCATCGGCAGCAGCGCGAGGGCGAGCAGCTTGGCGTGAAGCCTCGGCGCCGAGGGCCGCCCGCCCTCGGTGAAAGCCCAGGCGGCGAGAATGACGAAGGCCGGCTTGATGAACTCGGACGGCTGCAGACCGAAAATCCAGCGCCGCGATCCCTTCACTTCGGCGCCGAACAGCAGCGCCGCGACGATCAGCGCCATGCTGACCGCGAACATAATCAAGGCCGCGCGGCGGACATGGCGCGGCGAAAGAAACGACGTCGCGACCAGCAGAATCGCGCAGGGCAGCAGCAGCTCGGCCTGGCGATTGACGAAATGAAAGGTCGGGAGGCCGAGGCGTTCGGCGACGGCGGGGCT
>DASXYQ010000029.1:0-11771 GCA_036502445.1 Roseiarcus sp.
CAGCGCAGAGCGGGCGGCAGGTCCTCGAGTTCGCGGCCGAGTTCGCCGCCATTCTTCCCGCTTCGCGCCATCGTTCAGAGCCCGTAGAGCCGGACGTCGCGCGTTCGGTCAGTTCGCGGATCGCGCCGAGCGCGGCGAGCCGTCCGAACAGTCGGCGGGCTCCGCGCTCGGAGAGCCCGGCGATCGGGGTCGCGGCGGCGAGCGAATCCTCGTCGAGCAGCGCGCAACGCGGCCATCGCTCCTGTCGCGCGCAGTTTCGGCGCCGCCTCAGCTCGCCTCGCCGCCCGTCGTGCGAGGTCGGCGGAGAGATCGCAGGCATGCGCGGCCGCGCATCGCCTTAGCGGCATTACCGCGGATCGCGACGACGGCGGCGGATCGGCGGCTTGGCGCGGCCACATATAAGCAAGGCCGTTCGCCACGATCAGTGGTCGAGACGCAGACGGTCAGGATCGCGATGCACCGATTGCGGCGTACTGAACAATTTCAAGCTCAACTTGTGCGAGATTTGCCGGCTTAGGGGAGATGCAACTCACAACCCCTTGAGATTATTGGTCGGAGTGAGAGGATTCGAACCTCCGACCCCCTCGTCCCGAACGAGGTGCGCTACCAGACTGCGCTACACTCCGACATTGCGAACGCATGCGTCTCGCATCGGCCTTATAGGGGCGCGCTCCTCGAGGCGCAAGTGGTTGCATCGGCTCGCATCGTATTGTCGGCTTGCGCCGGCGCGGCCGGGATGGTTACGTCTCCAACGGGACTTGGTCCGGCGCCGGAAGCCGCGAGAGCACAATTGCTTCAGGGGGAAACATGAAAAGGTTTTTCACGGCTTTCGCGATTTCGGCGGCTGTGCTGGCGGCCCCCGTCGCCGCGCGAGCGGACGATCTGAAGGTCGCCCTGATCCATGGCCGCACCGGTCCGCTCGAGGCCTACGCCAAACAGACCGAAACCGGGCTCAGGCTCGGCTTCGAATATGCGACCAAGGGGACGATGGAAATCAGTGGCCGCAAGATCGTCATCATAACCAAGGACGATCAGAGCAAGCCCGATCTCGCCAAGACCGCCCTCGCCGAAGCCTACGAGGACGACGGCGCCGACATTGCGATCGGAACCTCCTCGTCGGCGGCGGCGATCGCGATGCTGCCGGTCGCGGAGGAGCACAAGAAAATCCTGATCGTCGAGCCCGCCGTGGCCGACCGGATCACCGGCGACAAATGGAATCGTTATATCTTCCGCACCGCGCGCAACTCTTCGCAGGATGCGATCTCGAACGCGGTCGCGATCGGCGCGCCGGGCGAGCATGTCGCGACCCTGGCGCAGGACTACGCGTTCGGCCGCGACGGCGTCGCCGCCTTCAAACAGGCGCTCGCCAAGACCGGCGCGACCCTCGACGACGAGGAATATGTGCCGACGACCACGACCGACTTCACGGCGGTCGCGCAGCGCCTGTTCGACGCGCTGAAGGACAAGCAGGGCCGCAAGATCATCTGGATCATCTGGGCCGGCGGCGGCGATCCCTTCAAGATCGGCGACCTCGATCCCGGCCGCTACGGCATCGAAATCTCCACCGGCGGCAACATCCTGACCGCACTCGCGGCTTACAAGCGCTTTCCCGGATTGGAGGGCGCCACTTACTATTATTACGGGATTCCGAAGAACCCGGTCAACGACTGGCTCGTCGCCGAACATCAGAAGCGCTTCAACGCGCCGCCCGACTTCTTCACCTGCGGCGGTTTCGCAGCGGCGATGGCCGTCGTCGCAGCGGTCGAAAAGGCTAAATCGACCGATTCGGAGAAGCTGATCTCCGCCATGGAGGGGATGTCGTTCCAGACGCCCAAGGGCGAGATGATCTTCCGTAAGGAAGATCATCAGGCGCTGCAGTCGATGTACGCCTTCAAGATCAAGGTCGATCCGAACGTCGCCTGGGCGATTCCGGAGCTGACGCGCGAGCTGAAGATCGAGGACATGGACATTCCGATCCGCAACAAGCGCTGATGCCGCTAGCGAAGTGAGGGATCTAACTGTGGCGGAAACGGGGGGTGGATTTTCAAAGGCTCGGCTGGAGGCGTTTTCGGACGGCGTGATCGCGGTGATAATCACGATCATGGTGCTCGAACTGCATGCGCCGGAAAACGACCGAATCGACGACCTGCTAAAGCTGTGGCCCGCGCTGGCGATCTATTTCATCAGCTTCGCGTTCGTCGCAATCTACTGGATCAATCATCACAGCATTCTGAACCTTGCCCGCGAGGTTACGCCGACCCTGATCTGGGCGAACAACGTCCTGTTGCTGTTCCTGTCGCTGATCCCCTTCGCAACCGCCTATGTCGCGAACACCCATCTGGCGCCCGTGCCGACCATGATCTACGGCGCGCTGCAGCTGCTCTGCGGACTCGCGTTTGCGCTGACCTTCTCGACCGTCGCTGCGCAACGGCGCGGCGACCACGAATTCATGGTCGCGGCTCGCGCACGTCACGCCAAGAACTGGTTGTCCACCGCCGCCTACGCTTTGTCGATCCTCGTGGCGTGGCTCAGCCCGTATAGCGCACTCGCAATCTTCGTCGCCATCGCGGTCGCCTACGTGGTGCCTGACCTGTTCGCCGAACCTGTCCACCAGCGAGCGCGTCGTTGAACCCCTCGCTCGAAACCCGCAACCTGACGATCCGTTTCGGCGGCCATGTTGCGGTCGATTCGGTTTCCTGCGCGTTCCGCCCTGGCGAGCTGACCGCCATCGTCGGCCCGAACGGCGCCGGTAAGACCACCTACTTCAATCTAATGTCGGGACAATTGCGCGCGACCAGCGGCGCCGTTCTCGTGCGCGGCGCCGACGTCACGCGCCTCGGCGCGCCGCAACGCGCGCGGCTCGGGCTCGGCCGTGCGTTTCAACTGACCAACCTGTTTCCTGGCCTCAGCGTGATCGAGAACGTCAGGCTTGCGACGCAGGCGCGCGCCGGCGTTCACTATGAGATGACGCGGCCGTGGATGGCGCGACGCGATCTCATCGGCCGCGCCGAGGGCGTGCTCGTCGAAGTCGGCCTCGGCTCGCGGTCGATGCAGCGCGTCGCCTCGCTCTCGCACGGCGACCAGCGCAAACTCGAGGTCGCAATGATGATGGCGCTCGAGCCGGAAATCCTGATGTTCGACGAGCCGACCGCCGGCATGAGCGTCGACGAGGTTCCCGTCCTGCTCGACCTGATCGCGCGCCTCAAGGGCGACCCATCGAAGACGATCCTGCTGGTCGAGCACAAGATGGACGTGGTGCGCGCGCTCGCCGATCGCATCATCGTGTTGCACAACGGACGCCTCGCCGCGGACGGCGATCCCACTGAGGTGATCGCCTCGCCGATCGTGCAGGAGGCGTATCTCGGAGTTGCGCCCGGAGCGGCGGCGTGAGCGAGCGGCTCGTCCTGCAGGGCGTGCACACCCATATCGGGCGCTACCACATTTTGCAGGGCGTCGATCTCGACGCGCCGGCGGGGCGGACGACGATGCTGCTGGGCCGCAACGGCGCCGGCAAGACCACATGCCTGCGCACCATCATGGGCCTCTGGCGCGCCTCGCGGGGCGCCATCAATCTCGGCGATGCCGCGATAACTGCGCTGCCCGCCAGTGCGGTGGCGCGCGCCGGGGTCGCCTATGTCCCGGAGACGATGGCGGTCTTCTCCGATCTCAGCGTCAAGGAAAATCTGCTGCTGGCGGCGCGCGAGGGTCCGCTCGACGACAGCCGCCTGCAATGGATTTTCGGGTTTTTCCCCGCATTGAAAAAATTCTGGCTTTCGCGCGCGGGCTCGCTGTCGGGCGGACAGAAACAGATGGTTTCGATCGCGCGCGCCCTCGTCGAACCGCGCCGGCTGCTCTTGATCGACGAGCCGACGAAGGGTCTCGCGCCGGCGATCATCGGCGGGCTGATCGAATGCTTGAGAGAAATCAAGCGCAGCGGCGTGACGATCCTGCTCGTCGAACAGAATTTCCGCGTCGCGCGCGAACTCGGCGACTTCGTGCGGGTGATGGACAACGGCCGCGTCGTTCACGCCGGTGCAATGGCCGACCTCGCCGCCGACGAAGCTTTACAGGGGCGGCTACTCGGCCTCTCCCTGGATTCGCACCAATGAGCGCGACCGACGACGCGACCCTACCGAGGGCGAGAGCGGAATTGCTGCCGGCGTTGACGCCGCTGATCGTCGCGGCGATCGCCGCGCCCCTCATCGGGTCCTGGTCGACGTTCGCGACGCTGACGCTCGCCGGCGTCGCGATGGGCATGATGATCTTCACGATGGCCTCCGGCCTGACGCTCGCCTTCGGCATGATGGACGTGCTCAATTTCGGCCACGGCGCCTTCATTTCGCTGGGCGCATATGTCGCCACGCTCGTGTTTCTGCCGCTCGCCGCGTGGTCCGACGCGGATTCGCTGGCGCTGAATCTCGGCGTCTTCGGGCTCGCGCTCGCCGCGGCGGCAATCGTCTGCGGCGGCTTCGGCTATGTCTTCGAACGCGTGCTGATCGTTCCCGTCTATGGACAGCACCTGAAGCAAATCCTGGTTACGATCGGCGGCTCGATCGTCGCGGAGCAATTGCTTTATGCGCTGTTCGGCCCGGAACAAATTCTGATCTCCCCGCCCGCGACCTTTCAAGGCGCCTTCCTCGTCGGCGACGCCACGATCGAGAAATACCGCGTCGTCGCGATGGTCGTCGGCTTCGTCGTCTTCATTGCGCAGGTGGTCGTGCTCAACCGCACCAAGATCGGGCTCCTGATCCGCGCGGGCGTCGAGAACCGCGAAATGGTCGAGGCGCTGGGCTATCGCATCGACCGCTTGTTCGTCGGCGTGTTCATGGCGGGTTCGGCGCTGGCGGGGCTCGGCGGCGTGCTGTGGGCGCTGTACCAGAGCCAAGTCCGGGCCTCGATGGGCGGCGAACTGCTGGTGCTCTGCTTCATCGTCATCATCGTCGGCGGCCTCGGCTCGGTAGGCGGCTGTTTCACCGGCGCGATCCTGGTCGCGCTGATCGCCAATTACGCCGGATTCCTCGCGCCCAAGCTCGCGCTCGTCTCCAACATTCTGCTCATGGTCGTCGTGCTGCTGTGGCGGCCGCGCGGCCTCTACCCCGTGAGCGGTCCATGATGATCCTGTCGGGCGACGCGCCGCGCGGCTGGTTGCTTCGCGCGCTGCTGATAGTGGTCGTCGCGGCTCTCGCGGTGGCGCCCTTTCTGTTTCCGGGCGCGAAGGCGCTCAACGTCGCCGAGAAAATCTGCGTCATGGCGCTGCTCGCCGCATCTTACGATCTCTTGCTCGGCTATACCGGGATCGTTTCCTTCGCGCATGTGATGTTCTTCGGCATCGGCTCCTATGGCGTTGCGCTGGCGCTTTATGGGATCGGTCCCGGTTGGGGCGCGCTCGCGCTCGGCGCCGCGTGCGCGCTCGTCTTCGCGGTGGCGCTCGCGCTGGCGATCGGGCTGTTCTCGCTGCGCGTGCAATCGATCTTTTTCGCGATGGTCACGCTCGCGGTCGCGTACGCCTTCAACGTGCTGGCGTCGCAACTCTCGGACGTGACGGGGGGCGAAGACGGGCGATCGTTCCAGATTCCGCCCATGCTGCGGCCCGGCTTCAAGCTGGGCGAATTCGCGGACCTAGCGATCAACGGCCGTATGCTGTGCTACTACATCGTCTTCGCGATCGGCGTGCTGCTGTTTCTGACGTTGCTGCGCGTGGTCAATTCGCCGTTCGGGCGCGTCTTGCAGGCGATCCGCGAGAACCCGTTTCGCGCCGAGGCGTTGGGCTACCGCATCGTTTTCCATCGCACGCTCGCGACCTGTCTTTCGGCGGCGGGCGCGGCGGCGGCGGGCGCGCTCAACGCGCTCTGGCTGCGTTACGTCGGGCCCGACACTGCGCTGAGTTTCTCGATCCAGATCGACGTGCTCGTCATCGTCGTGATCGGCGGGATGGGATCGCTGTACGGGTCGATCCTCGGGGCCGCGCTGTTCGTGATCGCGGAAAACTATCTGCAGGCGCTGATCGGTCGGCTCTCGGCCGGCGCGGCGGATTTGCATTTGCCGCTGCTGCCGAGCCTGCTTCACCCCGACCGCTGGCTGCTCTGGCTCGGCGTCATGTTCATCCTGGCGGTCTATTTCGCTCCGACGGGCATCGTCGGGAAGCTGCGGGAGCAAGGTCGCGAGGGGCCGTGACGAGAGAAATCAGAACCAGAGTCGCCCTGGTTTCTGCTTCTTCCGGTGGGGTGCGCTGAGTTCCGCAAGTGAGTACGATTCGTCCTGAGTTCTCCGCGCAAGCGACCCTTCGCGAGCCAAATGCACACTTCTAACTACAGGCAATGCTCGTTTTTCATGTTGACTCTTCGCGCCAGACCGATACAGACTACGGCGGGGGTATGTTGCCTAAAGTTGCCGGAAGGCACGGGTTCGTTGCGGGCAACCACCGACTAGCCTTTGGGGGGATAGCAATCAAATGATTTCCAAGAAATCTCTGACTGTCCAGACGGAGTATCCCGGCAAATCCTCAAGAGACCTTGACGTCTTCGCCACTTGGGTCCTCGCCATCGTCCTCGGGGCGGCATTCTGGACCTTGGTCTTCACCCGCGTCTTTCCCATGTTGATGCGTCTTGTCGCGAGCCTTTGACAGGTGCATGTGCCGGAGACGTTTGTCCAGCCTTTGCCGCTAGGTAATGGTGCGCAGACTTAACGGAATCCTCTCTGCAGACCGGAGGTCGGTTCGGGCGCCCTGGCGAGCCCGCGCTCCGGCGTTGCGCGCGCGCCTTGCCGCGCTATAAGAAGCGCCGCCGCCGCGCGCGGGCATAGAGGATCGCATGTTCAGACTCGACGAAAAACTCGCGCGAATTCGCGCCGGCGCCTATCGGCGCTCCGATTTCATCATCGCCGACGCCAAGGATCCCGACATGGGTCCCGGCCTCCACTCCGTCGGACCGAAACGCGAGCGCGACGGGACGTCCAAGCGCTTCCGCACCCGCGCCGAATTCATCGATTCGATAATCGGTGTGCTGGAGCAGGACATCGTCGACGTCATGCTGACTTCGGCGTCGAACCTGGAGCGGCTGGTCCAGCTCGACGCCTTCGCGGGAACCGGCGTCAAGCCGGCGATCCGCGCGAACGATGCGAGCGACATCTGGGTGCACCGCGGTTCGGACCACCCCAAGCATCCGTCGCGGCCGTTCCGCACGGCCTCGCTTTCGCGGGTGCGCTACGGCTCGCCCGCACCGCGGCCCGGCGCCGACATCGCGCTGACCGATCTCGGCCTCTACTCGATCACCTTCACCAACCACCTCGACGCCGACATCGCTTCGCTGGAGGCGTTCCGCGAATTCCGCGCGGACTGCGCCGCGAACGAATTCCAGTATTTCCTCGAAGTTTTCAATCCGAACGTGCCGGGCCTGTCGGCCGAGGACATGCCTCGTTTCGTCAACGATTCGATCGTTCGCTGCCTCGCAGGTCTCGTCGACGCGGAGCGGCCGCTCTTTCTCAAGATCGTCTATAACGGCCCGGCCGCGCTCGACGAACTCGCTTCGTTCGACCCCGGCCTCGTCGTCGGCGTGCTCGGCGGCGGCGCCGGGACCACGCGCGATTGCTTCGAGCTGATTCATCAGGCGGAAAAATACGGCGCGCGCGTCGCCCTGTTCGGCCGCAAGATCAACCTTGCGGAATCGCCGCTGGATATCGTGCGCTTCATGCGCGCGGTGGCCAACGGCGACGTCTCGCCCTCCGAGGCGGTCGCGGCCTATCACGACGCGTTGCGCAAGCAGGACGTCACGCCGCATCGCGATCTCGCGGCCGACAACCAAATCACCGAAGCCGTGCTGCAACTCGGCTGAGAGGAACGCGTGATGAATGGGCGTCGCGGCGTCTTGAGCGCGGGAACCTGGTGCGTCGACCTCAACAAGACGATTCCCGCCTGGCCGGTCGAAGACACGATGACCTACATCGTCGAGTTCGACCGTCAGAACGGCGGTTCCGGCAGCAACATGGCGATCGATCTGAAACGCCTGGATCCGAGCCTGCCGGTCGAGGCGATGGGCGTGATCGGCGATGACGACGATGGACGCTTTCTGCTCGGCCGGTGCGAGGAGTTCGGGATCGACAGCGTGGGGCTCGCCACCTTGCCCGGCGGTGGCACCCCGTTCGCCGATTGCTTCAATTCGCTCGGAAGCGGGCGGCGCACGCACTTCTACAGTCCGGGGGTCGCAGCGCAGCTTTCGCCCGACCATTTCGATTTCAGCCGCACGCAGGCTCGCATCCTGCACCTCGGCCTCCCCGGCGCCCACGAGATGATGGACGCGCCGTGGCGCGGCGAAACGACCGGCTGGGCCGCGACGCTGAAGGCCGCGCGGGCGCGCGGCCTTCAGACCAACCTCGAAATGGTCTCGACGGAGCGAGCGCGGGTGGAGGCGTTCGGCAGATCCTGTCTGCCGCATCTCGATCTCTTGGTGGTCAACGATTACGAGATCGGTTGCGTTGCGGGGATCGAGACGCGCGATGCGCGCGGCGCGATTCCCGGGCGCGTCGAGCAGGCGCTGCGCGTTGCGCTGACGCTCGGGCCCTCGAGGCTCGTGGTCGCGCATTTTCCCGAAGGCGCGATCGCGTTGGCAGCGGACGGATCGCGCTTCGCGCTGGGGTCGGTCGCGATGCCCGCCAGCGCGATCGCGGGGGTCAATGGAGCCGGCGACGGCTTCGCGGCCGGCATGCTCTACGGTTGGCACGAGGGGTGGGGCGTCGAGCGGAGCCTCCGGCTCGGCCATGCCTGCGCGGCGGCCTCGATGCGCGAAGTTTCGACGACCACGGGCGTCGCGCCGGTCGCCGAATGCGTCGCCCTCGCCGAGAAATACGGACACCGACCGACGCCGGCTTGACGCCTCTTGATTCGTGTGGAACCCGGCGGGGCGACCCTCTCGCGGGAGCTCGAACGCGTGGCCGTGTTTCCCTATTCGATCCTTTTCATTCGCCACGGCGAAACCAGCTATAACGCGGAAGGGCGGCTGCAAGGCCAGCGCGACATTCCGCTGAACGGCAAGGGCCGGGAACAGGCCAGCGCGGTCGGGCGCACGCTGAAGAAGCTCATGCCGACCGAGATTGCGCGACTCGATGCGGCCGAGGCCTTCATCGCTTCGCCGCTGCTGCGCGCGCGCGAAACGATGGATCTCGCCCGCACCGCGATGGGGCTGGCGCCGCGGCGTTATCGACTAGATCCGATATTGATGGAACTCTCGTTCGGCGATTGGGAGGGCCTGACCTGGTCGGAAATCGAGGCTCGCGACCTGGCTGGCGTTGTGGAGCGCGAAGCCGACAAGTGGAATTTCGTCCCGCCGAACGGCCAGAGCTACGCGATGCTTTGCGATCGCCTCCGGCCATGGCTGGCAGCGCGGAGCGGCGACGTTATCGTCGTCTCCCACGGCGGCGTCGCACGCGCGTTCCTGGCGCTGATCGCAGGCGTCGAACCCGAGATCGCCGCCGGGATCAACATCTGGCAGGGGCGGGCGATCGTGTTCGAGGAGGGCGGGTACAGGTGGGTGGGGTAGGGGAGGGTCTCCGCGGATTGGGACACGCCGCGGACTCCCCCGGCCAGAACGGGCGTGCACAGGCTTCGTCTCGACCGAGACGAAACGACTTACGCGGCCTTGGCCAAGCGATGCGTCACGAGCTCGCGCAGCGACCGCAGATCCTTGGCGAAACCGCGAATGCCCTCGCTGAGCTTCTCCGTCGCCATCGCGTCCTCGTTGAGCATCCAGCGAAAGCGCTTCTCGTCGAGCTCGATCCGCTCGGGCGCCTTGCCCGGCGCCTTCGGGTCGAGCCGCCGGACCAGCGGGCCCTCTTCCTTGTCGAGTTCCTCTAGCAGTTGCGGCGAGATCGTCAGACGATCGCAGCCCGCCAGCGCCTCGATTTCGCCGACGTTGCGGAACGAGGCGCCCATGACGACGGTGCCGATGCCGTAGTTCTTGTAATAGGCGTAAATCGTGTGCACGGAGACGACGCCGGGATCGGTGTCTGCGGTGTAGGGGCCGCCGCCCGCCTTGACGTGCCAGTCGAGGATACGGCCGACGAACGGCGATATCAGGAAAGCTTTGGAATTGGCGCAGGCGATCGCCTGGGTCAGCGAGAAGATCAGCGTCATGTTGCAGTCGATGCCCTCGCGCTGCAGCACGGCGGCGGCCTGCGCGCCTTCCCAGGTCGAGGCGAGCTTGATGAGGATGTGCTCGCGCTTGACGCCACGGCTCTCGTAGTCCGCGATCAGCGCCTTCGCCTTGGCGATGCTGCCCGCCGTGTCGAACGAGAGGTCGGCGTCAACTTCCGTGGATACGCGCCCGGGCACGATCTTCGTCAGCTCCGCGCCGAAATTGACGGCGAGCCGGTCGGTGACGGCCTGCGCCGGCGCGCCCCGCCGAGCGCCCCAGGACACGGCTTCATCGACGAGATGAGCGTAGGCCGGCAGCTGCGAGGCCTTCAGGATCAGCGTCGGATTGGTGGTCGCATCGGTCGGCTTGAACCGCTTGATCGATTCCATGTCGCCAGTGTCGCTGACGACCGTAGTCATGCTACGCAGGGATTCCAGCTTGCTCACCATCGCATCCTCCTTCGCTCATCGGATAGAACGGCTATTCTAGGCGGCGCGTTGGGCCAAATAAAGGTGCGTCTCGTTGCGGCGGGATTGCCTCAACGGTTTTACGCTTTGAAAGGACTAACCCGCTAGCTTCGCTGTGGCGCTTTGTCCGCCGGGAGTGACGACCGATGCGCGTGCCTCCGAACCTGCCCGCCGCCCTTCGGACGTCCGCCGGCCGGCTCGATTTCGAACTGAGCGAAACCGCGGTGAACCTGATCATGACGCTGTTGGCGTCCGTGTTCGCGGTTCTGCTCTTCCTCGGGCTGCGCGCGATCGTCACGGGTTCGGGCTTCCACCGGTTCGGCGATTTCTATGCGCTCTGGGCATCGGGGTTCATCGCCCACGAAGGCCAGCCCGCGCTGAACTACGATTCCGACGCGCTGCATCTGCGCCAGGCCGTGCTCGGCATGAACCCCCGCGCGTTCAATCCGTTTCCCTATCCTCCGACGTTCCTGCTGATGCTCGCCCCGTTCGGCGCCCTCGGCCTTGGCCTCGCCTTCGTGCTGTTCATGGGCGGGACCATCGCGCTCTACCTTTGGGCGATGACGGCGGAAATATTCGCCTCGAGCCGCGGCTGTTCGGCGCCCTGCTCGCGCCGGCGACGACGATCGCGCTGATCTCGGGCCAGAGCGGCTTTCTCTCCGGCGCCTTGATGCTCGGCGGCTTGCGGCTGACGCGGAGCCGGCCGATCGTCGCGGGCGCGCTGTTCGGGCTGCTCGCCTACAAGCCGCAACTGGGGGTTCTCGTCCCGATCGCGCTGGTTTCCGCCGGCCAGTGGCGCACGATCGCCGCGGCGGCCGTCACGGGTCTCGTCTCAGTGGCGCTTTCGAGCTGGGCGTTCGGCTCCGACATCTGGGCGGTCTGGCTCCGTCAGCTGAACGAGTATTCCGGACACTTCGATCCGGTGAACTACCTGATGCCGACGATCGAAGCCAATGCGCGCATGCTCGGGCTGCCCGAGCGACTCGCGCAAGTCGTGCAGGCGGCCGTGACGATCCCGGTCGCGATCGTCGTCTGGCGGGCGTTTCGCGGGGGCGTCACCGAGCAGGCGGCGGCGCTGCTCGTCGTTGGCGCGTTCCTGGCGACGCCGCACGCCTTCAACTACGACATGCCGATGATGACGGCGGCCGTCGTCTGGTATTTCGAGGGGGCCGCGCGCGGC
>DASXYQ010000030.1:0-25187 GCA_036502445.1 Roseiarcus sp.
CTGCGCAAGGCGGCGCCGATCCACAATTGCCCGCTCGCCCATGACAACGGGATCGACAGGATCAGGCCGGCAATGGTCGGCGACATCCAGATGACGAGGGAGGGAGACAGCAACGCCGCGGCCCCCAGCGTTATGAACCCGAGGACCGTATGCGCGCGGTGACGACGCACGATGCTGCTGAATGGAATCGAGCCGTCGTCGCGGCGCTGCGGATCCCAGCCGGTGTCGCGCCCAGAAAGGATCTGGGCGACCGAGCCGGACTGGATCAGCATCATGATGGGCGCGGTCGCCGCGGAAATCAGGATTTCGATCAAAGTCGAAAGTACGAGACGCACGACGCCGCCGCAGCCGCGACGCGTTTGCGGATCGATCAGCGCGGCGATCATCCCCAGGATCTTCGGGGCCAACAAAATGAGGATGGTCAATTCGAACAACTGCAGCGCCCGTTCATAGTCGAAGCGCGGCCAAGCGGGAAACAGCGAGAAATCGGCGGTGAAATATTCCGGCCGGATATATTTCGATTGCAGCACGAGCACGATGCCGACGATGAGCTGCGCCATCCAGAGCGGCGAGTTGAGGTAGCCCATGATCCCCGTCAGAAAATGCTGACGCGACGCGAGGACGAAGCCCTTGCTCGGGAGGATGCGAATATGCTGGAGGTTACCCTGGCACCATCGTCTATCGCGCGCGGCGAGGTCGATCAGCGAGGGGGGGCTCTCCTCGAAGCTGCCGCCGAGCGTCGGGAGCATGTAGACCGCCCAACCAGCCCGGCGCATCAGCGCCGCCTCCACGAAATCGTGGCTCAAGATATGACCGCCGAAAGGCGGCCGTCCCGGCAGATCGGGCATCCCGCAATGATCGGCGAACGCGCGCGTGCGAATGATCGCGTTGTGACCCCAATAATTGCCATCACGCCCCATCCAGAGCGTCAGGCCGGCGGCGATGACGGGGCCGGCGATGCGCGCTGCGAATTGCTGCACGCGCGCGAGCAGGGTGTTGCGATTGACGATCAGCGGCAGACTTTGGACGATTCCGGCGTCCGGATCGGCTTCCATCGTCGCCGCGAGCCGGACGATCGCATCCGCCGTCATCAAGCTGTCGGCGTCCAGGACGACCATCTGGGGGTAGGCGGCGCCCCAGCGCATGACGAAGTCGGCGATATTGCCCGCCTTGCGGCTCACGTTCTTGCGTCGTCGGCGATAGAATAAACCCGCCGCTGGAAATCGCTCGCGCATCGCCAGCAGCGCCCGCTCCTCGGCGATCCAGATGTCGGGATTGGTGGTGTCGGAGAGAAAGAAATAGTCGAAGGAATCGCCCAGGCCCGTCGCCTCGATGTCCTCGTAAATCGCCTGCATCGCCGCGAACACCCGCGCAGGGGCCTCGTTGTAGATCGGCATGACGATCGCGGTCTTGACATTGAGCGTGCGCGGCAGAGGGTTCGGACGAGGCGCGCGAAAGACGAGCCAGGCGAAGCCCAGCACGCACTGCGTGAAGGCGAGGCAGATCCAGGAGAAGGTCAGCACGAATAGCGTGACCAGCGCCCATTCCAATGGCGTGATCACTCCGACCGCGACGACGCCGTACATTTCCCGCTCGCCATAGACCGTCAGCGCAAGCGCGCCGCCGAACACGAACAATCGCTCCAGCCAGGGCGTCCGCGGGCGGGTCGCGTCCACCCAGGCGCGCCGCTCGGAGCCCGAGAATTGGCGCAACGACTGCACCGGCATCGCGAGCGGCGCCTCGCGCGGCATCGCCGGCGCCGGCGAGGCCGCGACGGGGGCAGGGGCGGGAATGGTTTCCGGCGCCGATGCGGTCAGGCTGTCCATCGATATAGCCAAGTCTCGCTCACGGGCTTGTTGGCGGCCTTCAGAACCATTCGCATTTCGGAAAAAGTCTCCGATCCCGGATCGAGATCGAACACAACTCGGATGGAATGGCGGTCCTTATAGGCATAGACGTGGATCGCGACAATTTGACCGGGAGTCGCATCGATCGCGGGGCTCACCTCGGCCGCTTTCTGCGGGTCGGCGAACTGGTCGGAGACGAACTCGACCACGAAGCGCCGGCGCTTGCCGACCCTTCCCGCCCGCGAGCTCATCACGATCGCGCCATCGTAGTGGGCCGGCGGCGACCAGCACCAGAACTGACGATAGGCGTAGGAGACCGAGCCGCCTTGTGCGATCCCGTTTTTGGGCCGCCATTGCGCGATGATATTGTCGTTGTTTTCGGAATCGGAGGGAATTTCGAGCAGCATGATCTCGCCGTTTCCCCAATCGCCGATCGGTTCGATCCAGAGCGAGGGCCTGAGCTCCCAATGGGCATCGTCGTCGGCGAACGAATCGAAATTGCGGTTGCGCTGCAACAAACCGAAACCGCGCGGGTTCTGGTCGCTGAAGGCGGAGATCTGCAGCGTCTCGCGGTTGGCGACGGGGCGCCAGATCCATTCTCCCGCGCCGGTCAAGATTTGCAGACCGGTCACGTCATAGACGTTCGGGCGTAGGTCGTCGCCGCGGCGGTGATCGAGGCTGCCGAGCAAATACATGCCCGCCATCGAGCCGAGCCCGAGATGGTCGACCGCGACACGCGCGAAAAGCGTCAATTCGGTGTCGATGATCGTGGCGTCCCCGGCGTGCAAGGTGAAGCGGAAGGCGCCAGTCAAGCTGGTGGAATCGAGCAGCGCGTGGATCACGAGCGCGTCGGCGGCGGGGCTCGGCTTCTCGATCCAGAGCGCGCGGAACAGGGGAAATTCCTCGCCCTGCGCATCGCCCGTGCGAATCGAAAGGCCGCGCGCGCTCACGCCATAGCTCTGTCCTCGCGCGAGGCTGCGAAAGAACGTCGCGCCCTGAAAAATCGCCGCGTCCTTCCAACCCTCGCTGCTGCCCCCGCTGAGAATGCGGACGCCCGAAAAACCGAGGTCGCCAAGGTCGGCGGGGAGCTGCAACTTGCCGAAATCATAAACATTGCGATCGTAGAGGATGCGCTGCGATTGGCCGCCATCGACCAGATAGAGCTCCATTGGCGTAGCGAAGATGAAACCGCGGTTCAGCGGTTCGAGCGCGAACCCGCCGTGGGCGTCGCCCCAGATCGCCGAACCCGGAACTCTCCGGATCGACGTGTATTGTTCGAAGGTCAGATTGTTGAACGGGTCCGGCAGGGTTGAACGCGGCGGCTTGAACGTCGACTTGGCGAGCTCGCGCGCCATGTTCAGTACGTTCTCGGGTGCGAACGGCGCAGCCGGGCCGAGGGGTTCGGCGAAGGCGCGCGCGGCGTCCAACGCTCCGCTCACCGCCGCGAGCGCGCCGGCGATCGCGAGTTTCAGGAATTCCCTACGCGGGGTTTCTGCCATGACGCTCGTCTATCGCTACGTCACATCACCGCCGAGGGCGCCGGCGGCGGCGACGCGCCGCAGTTGGAACAGGCCTAATATCAATTGTTTGACCGAGCCCACGTGTAGCGGCGGGGCGGGCTCGGGGTCGCCTCGCTATTCTATATCCTATTCTGGCGCCGCTCCTACCCCGCGCCGCACAAAAGAGGATTTTCTCACCTGGATTGTGAGGGTCGAAATCAGATAGGGAACGGCGGCTCGGATTTGAGCGGCCGTCGTGCGGCCAAACGCGACCGACGGCCGCTCGTTCCTCTCAGGGTCACAAAATCGACCGAGGCCGACATAGCGAAGGACCTGCCGCGTGGGGGACGAGTACTTGGCCCCAATCGGTGGGCGGGCAGCGGGACCGTGGGTCGCTCCACTCGCAATGACGGAATTTTTCGATCGATTTACGAAGGCTTGCTATCCCGTTAGGGGTCGAGTCCCCAAGCCTTTGCGCCTCAGGAGATCATGATGACCGCTTCGACGTCCCCGGCGTCCCGCACCCGCAGTTGCCTCGGCGTCCTGCTGGCCGCCGGGGAGGGGGTGCGCATGCGCTCGGTGCGAGCCAAACCCTTGCACGAGGTCGCGGGACGCTCGATGCTCGCCCACGCGATGAAGGCGCTGGCCGGCGCCGGCGCCGAGCGGATCGCCGTCGTCGTCGGCCCCGGGGCGGACGCAGTCGCCGCCGAGGCCCGACGGCATGGATCGGACGTCGAAATCCATGTTCAGGCGGAACGGCGCGGCACCGCACACGCCGCACTCGCCGCGAGGTCGTCGATCGAACGCGGCTGGGACGACATTCTCGTGATTTACGCCGATGGGCCGTTGCTTCGCGCCGAAACTCTGCGCGGCCTTCGCGGCGGTCTGGCGGAGGGGGCCGGGCTCGTCGCGCTCGGCTTCGAGGCCGCCGATCCCGCGGGTTATGGTCGACTCGTCGAGCGCGACGGCCTGCTGGTCGCGATCCGCGAGCAGAAGGATGCGAGCCAAGCCGAACGCGCGATCCGGCGCTGCAACGCCGGGCCGCTCGCGATCTCGGGCGCGCGGGCGCTCGAATTGCTCGAAGCCGTGCGCGACGACAACGCCGCGCGCGAGTTCTATCTGACCGACCTCGTCGAGATCGGCGGAGGCAGGGGGCTTGCCGCCACCGCGCGGCTCGCCGACGAGGAAGAGGTGATGGGCGTGAACGACCGCGTCCAGCTCGCGTGCGCCGAAGCCGCGATGCAGCGGCGGCTGCGCACCGAGGCGATGCTGGCGGGGGCGACGCTGATCGCGCCCGAGACGGTTTTTCTGTCGATGGATTCTAAAATCGGCCGCGACGTGCTGATCGAGCCGAATGTCGTCTTCGGTCCAGGCGTGACGGTCGACGACGGCGCCGTCATCCATGCGTTCTCCCATCTCGAGGGCGCGCATGTCGGCTCCGGCGCCTCGATCGGACCCTATGCCCGGCTGCGCCCGGGCGCTGAGATCGCCGCCAAAGCCAAGATCGGAAACTTTGTGGAGATCAAGGCGGCGAGCATCGAGGCCGGCGCGAAGGTCAATCATCTCAGCTATATCGGCGATGCGCGCGTCGGCGCCGGCGCCAACATCGGGGCCGGAACGATCACCTGCAACTACGACGGCTTTTCCAAGTTCAAGACCGACATCGGCGCCGGCGCGTTCATCGGCTCGAATTCGGCGCTGGTCGCGCCGGTCGCCATCGGGGACGGCGCTTATGTCGGCTCGGGGTCGGTGGTGACGCAGAACGTCGAGCCCGACGCGCTGGCGGTCGCGCGGGGACGACAGGCGAACAAAGCCGGGTGGGCGAAGGCGTTCCGGGAGAGCAAGAAGAAGGGGTAGAGTTTCACCGGCCATCCAACGAGTAGGCGAGCAGGACGTTGCCTGGCATGGTTCCGATGAAGCCCGATCCTGAACTGACATAGAGCATGCCGTCGACGACAACCGGGCCCGCCACGTCGATCGAGCCGCCGTGCGCCGCGACGCCGTTGACTGTGGCGACCTCGCCCTTCGTGTCCACGTTCCAGAGGATGCGGCCGTCTTCCGTCGAATAGGCGAGGAGCCGCCCGTCGAGCCCGCCGGAGAAAACCACGCCCGGGATCGCGGTGACGGCAGCCGATTGCGCCGGGCTGCAGCCGGGGACGCCGCCGCAGCCGGGGTGCGGCGTCCGCCAGATTTCATCTCCAGTATCGAGCTTCAGCGCCAGCAAGCCGCCGCCCGTCTTGCCATCCAACAGAAAGCCCAGGCTTCGATTGTTCCCGATGGGTTGCGTCCCGGGGCTTCCCGCCGCCGCGATGCCGACCTTGACGTCGGATACCGCGACATAGAGGTTGCTCTCGTCCGCGGCGACGCCCCATTGCACGCCGCCGAGCTTGCCGCCGTTCGCGACCGTCTTCTTCCAGACGATCTCGCCCGCGCGATCCGGATCGAGCGCGGTCACGACGCCGGATTTTTGCGCGCCGATCAGGAGACGGTTGCCGTCGGCGAGATCGACGAGGACGGCGGACGACCCGAAATCATAGTCGGGTCCACTGGCGGCCGGACAATTCGCCCGCGCCGCCAAAACACAAGCATTGTTGTAGGCGTCGCCCGACGTCATTTGACGCGACCAAACCATTGCGCCGGTATCCGGGTCGAACGCGAGGATAGCGTCGGAGGTATCGGTCGGCGGGTCAGAATGATTGTCGCCGGTGGTCACGTAGACGCGACGCCGCGCCGCGTCGAAAGTCGGCGCCGACCAGACGGCCGCTCCCGAAGGCCCCATCAGCGTAACGCCCGAAGAACTGACCGCGCGCGGCTCGGGGGCTTGCGGGATCGTATAGGACTTCCACAGAATCCTTCCCGTCGACGCGTCCAGCGCAACCAGGCTGCCGCGGAAGCTGCAACAGGAATAGCTGGGGTTTGCGGCGGTCCCTGCTTCGAACGACGAAACCGGCACGAACAACGTTGCGCCGACGAGGGTAGGCGATCCGGTGATCCGCGCGGCGGGATGATCGTCGATCGGGGTCTGCCAGAGCAGCTTGCCGGTCGCGGCGTCCACCGCGTGGACTCTCGCGCCGCCGTCGCCGAAATAGGCCGCCCAGCCGCCAGCTCGCGGCCCGATCGCGACCGCCGTGCGCACTGGCTTGCCCGCGTCGTATTCCCAATAGACGCACCCCTTTGCCGCATCGAGCGAATAGACCTTTCCGCCCTGGCTGCCGACGAAGAGGCGGCCGCCCACGACCGTGGGCTGGGCGATCGCGCGGACTGCGCCGGGAAACCCGAACGCCCATTTCAACTCGAGACGGGGCACATCCTTCACGGCGAGTCCCGACATCTCGGCAGGCTGAAACCGATGCTGCGAAGCATCGACGCCCCATCCGTTCCAGTGCGGCCGATTCATGGGATCGACGAAGGCCGCGTTCTTGTCTGGACAGGCGCCGGCGAGACTGCCGAAGGTTTCTTGCGCCCGGACCGCCATCGAGCCCGTGACGCAGAGCGCGCATGTGAGGCCGAGAATCGTCCAAATCCGGCGGTCGCGAAACGTCATGTCGCCCGGCTCCCGATGGTGTTTCTCGACCAATCTAGCGAAAGGAGCGAGGGCGGACCAGTCGCGCTGGCGACGCTCGACGGCAGCGGCCTGAACGGGTCGCCTGGGGCCTCGAGAGCAGATTTGCACGGGTAGCCGCGCCCAGAATAAAATGACGACGGACGCGGCGCGAACAGATGTAAACCCCATGGCTCTCGACGACGAAATCGACTGGACCGGGTGCGAACTTGTCGAACGCATCCCCGGCAAGGTGTCGGGGCGCCCGCTCGTGCGCGGGACGAGAATACTCGCTGACACGATTGTTCAAGACGCCGAGCTCGGCTCCCCACCGGAGGAAATCCAGGTAAACTATCCCGATCTGTCGTTGAGCGTAATTCAAGGGCTCGTGTCGTTCGCTCGATCACGGCGCGCGCATTGCGCCTCGTGACCGCTTCGGGGACGAGCCGCGGCAAGCTGGGACGCGCCGCCCCCATAAGTCGAATCCGCTCGCGGCAGCTTTGACGTCCGACCGCGCTTCGGTCAATCTCGCGCGAGGCCAAGGAGGAGCCCCATGAGCGTTCACACATTCGGACACGTCGATGATTCCCCGATCGTGCAAGTCGAGATCGCTTCGATGGCAGGGGCGCGGGCAAAAATCCTTTCCTGGGGCGCGGTGCTGCGGGACCTCGTGGTTCCCTCGCCCTCCGGGCCGCAACGCGTGACGCTCGGGCTCAATTCGATCGAGGACTATATTGCGCATTCCCCGAGCTTCGGCGCGGTGCCAGGGCGCTTCGCCAATCGCATCGCCAATGGCCGCTTCACGCTGGACGGCGTCACTTATCAGCTCGCGCGCAAACCCGGCGAAAAGCACACCCTGCACGGGGGACCCAAGGGCTTCGGCAAGCGCGTCTGGAAGCTCGGAGAGCACGGCGAGACCTACGTTGCGCTGACGCTGGAATCGCCCGACCGAGAGGCCGGGTTTCCCGGCAATCTAACCGCCGTCTGCGTCTATCGGATGATCGAGCCCGCAACGCTGCGGCTCGAACTGACGGCGACCTGCGACGCGCCGACCGTGATCAACCTCACGCAGCATGCCTATTTCAATCTCGACGGGTCGGCCGACGTGCGTGATCACGAACTGACGCTGGATTGCGATTTCTACACGCCGGCCGACGCCGAACTGATCCCGACGGGCGAAATTCGCAGTGTCGCGGACACCGCCTTCGATTTCCGTAGAACGAGAACGATCCGCAATCCGCAGGGTCAGACCTACGACACCAATTTCGTCGCCGCGCTCCAGCCCGGCCCCGACGGCCTCGCGCGCATCGCGACCTTGCGCTCGCCGAAGAACGGCCTGACCCTGGAACTGCACAGCACCGAACCTGGCGTACAGGTCTACGACGCCGCCAAGCTCAATTGTCCGGTTCCGGGACTGGACGGCGCGCATTATGGCCCGCACGGCGGAATCGCCCTCGAACCGCAGGCCTTCCCGGATTCGCCGAACCGTCGCCATTTCACCGACGTCGTTCTCCGCCCGGACAGCGAATATCGCCACATCAGCGAGTTCCGCTTCGTTTGAGTTCGCCTTTTCGGCCCAGCTGAACTCCCGTTCCCTGTTCTGGAGCGGAGGAGCATGTCGACGCCTTCCGCCTTCGATCCGCCGAACCAACCCAGAATTCGTCGGAGCTCGGCCAGGCGCAATTCGCGCGTACGGGCAACGCGGCGTGCGCTTGCTTGGAAACTCGGTCCGCGCGACCCGAGGCAGGTACATAGAGCGCGTTTGCGGTAGGCTGGGCGAACGACAACGCGGGGAGGCTCAGGTAGCTCATAGCCTTGGCCATTTGGCGACGCGCGGCGCCAGGACCCCTCGACGAGAGCGAGAGGGCGCTACGCGCTCATCCCGATCGTCAGCGCGCCCTTGTACCCGCCGGAAACGGCGCGCGTCACCATCAGCGTCTGCGCCGCGATCTGGCTTGGCGTGCTCTGGGCGAACACCTCGTCGCGCTCGACTCTCATCGAGGCGAAATTCGCGGCGCTGGCGCCGTAACGTCTCGAGGCATAGATCGCGTGGCACGCGTCCGCCGGCATCGCGATTTGCGAGGTGAGCAGCCGATTCTTGTAGCTCGTCGCTTTTTCAAGGGTGGCGTAGACTTCGAAATGGACGTGCGGAAAGCGCCCCCGGTAGCAGCCCGGAAAAATCGTATTGAATACCGCTTTGCCCGCGGTGTCGGTCACGCCAACGGCGCGCAGATAGGAGGCGTTGGCGACATCGTAGATCGAGTAACGCCCGAGCGCGTCACATTGCCAGATGTAGATCGCGTGGCCTGCCATCGGCGCGCAGGCTCGCCCAGCTTTCACGAGCGTAATCTCGAGATCGAGGGCCTGGCCTTCGGTCGCTATCGCCGTATCGCCGACATTGGCGCGCATTTCGCTCCGCACGACGCCGCTTCTCTCGAGGACGTTGGCCAGCCTGCCATGCGCTTTGTTCGATCCGTCGCCCGGGAACGGGCCCTCGGTCTCGGTCGGCTCGAGAACGCACTTGCGCCTGTCGGAGGCTTTGGCGATCGCCTCGGCTCGAGCGATTGAGAATATCGACCCTTTGCCTAACGCCGAAAGCCCGCCGATCGCGCTCACCGATGCGAACAGGCCCAAGGCCCGGCGGCGATTGAACAAAGCGCCGAGGTCGTGTTGCAAGCCGAGATCGTGATCGTGATCGTGATCTTTGCCTCGGATCATCGCAACCTCTGTCAGGGTCGACCGCTCGCGACATGAGCTGAGAAAAGCGGCGGCCTCGAGACGTCGGCGCTGCTTCGTTGGTATCAGCGTTTGTGCGCCCCCAACCCGGCAAGAGAGCCTGGGACGCCGCCTCGCCGGCGTCTTGACTCGCCGGACTCGATACCGTCTGAAAAAGGACAAGATCGCGATCTCACTCAAAGCGATGCGACCCGCAGTGCAAAGGAGCGCGAAAGAATTGCCCGAATGGGGAAGCGATGAGGCGGCCGGGCGGCGAGATAACCCAGACGCCAGCCTTGCGGGCGCGCTCGATCTAGTCCGCCGATTCATACAGCAGCATCATTCTACGGCCGCGGCCGCTCTGTTGGCCGGCTCACGCGCTCGCGGCGAGGCGGGACCCGAATCCGATCACGATGTCGTTTTGCTGTTTCAGTCGTTGCCGGGTGGAGCCTGGCGCGAGATGAGTTTGTTCGAGGGTCAGTACGTCGAGGTGTTCGCTCATGATCTCGCGACGCTGGCCTACTTCTGCCGGGAAGTGGATCGCCCTTCAGGCGTAGCGGCGTTGCCGACGATGGTCGCCGAAGGCGCGCCAGTCCTGTCCCCCTCGCTTTTGCTGGACACAGCTCGCGAAATCGCCCGAGAGACGTTGCGGCTTGGGCCGCCGCCGCTCGACCCGACGGCCAAACGAGCCAGGCGATACGCGATTACCGACCTCGCGAGCGCGTTGCGGGACGGTCGAGACAGGGGCACGCTCATCGCTGCCGGCGGCGCGCTGTACTCCGATTTGGCGGATTTCGCCCTCCGCGCCTCGGGTAGATGGAGCGCATCAGGCAAGGCATTGCCCCGGGCCCTCGAGGCTCTGGACCCGGCGCTCGCGATGCAATTCGAGACTGCATTCGCCGCGCTCTTTGCGGAAGGCGTCGTTGCGCCAGTGCAAGCCCTGGTGGACACGGTCTTGGCCCCCTGCGGCGGCCGGCTTCGAGATGGTTTTCGCGTCGCGGCTCCGACGGAGTGGCGGAGCGGATAGACACGAAAATCGGTCTCGCGGTCACACTCAACTTGTATCCTGTGCGGAACTTGTATCCTGTGCGGAACTGAATGGGCGTCGATTTTTCTTTCTGAAAAACTAAACACTATGCTAGCGTGTTCTTTGAGTCCTCGAGGTCTGCCGTGATCGGGGTTCGATGGGCGCGGGGGGCTCTCGAGGTCGGTTTGGAGGTATTGTGACGGCGAAGGCGTCGATTTAAGAAAACCATATAAAATATTAGAAAACAAGGATATGCCTAAAAATGACTTCGACGAAGAGACCCGGACTTGGTTGGTTGCAGAAAAAGGCGCCCAAGGATTGAAATCGCTCGATGCAAAACTGAAATCGGCACCTGCGTTTCCGAACAACGCAATCGGAACTGCCCACGACGACGGGAGGATCGAAGGCATCAACGACGGGATCGCTGTCACGGTTATTCCGCCGCTTGTTGTCGGTATTTCGCGCCGGGAACTCCCAAAGCGAGGCGGGAGCGCGGAAATTTTCCCACCTGCAAAGCTTTGAAAACTCACGAAACGTGGAAATTATCGACCTCGCCGCGTCACTCATCGCGCGGACAAGCCCAGCGCCGGCCGGCGGCCGCGCCCGCGCTCACGGCAGCGCCTCAGTCCTTTGTCGCGTCCGCGATCGCGGCGGCGAGGGTCTCGATCCGAGCGCTCATCTCATCGAGCGCGCGAGCGGCGGCGTCGGCTTCGCTGCGGGCCGCGTCCTCCGCGGCGAGCGCCGCTTCGGCGCGGCGCGTCTGCTCGATGGCGGTATTTCGCGCCTCGTTCAACTCGTCTGCGATCGTCAGCGCGGCCATCACGACGAGACGCTGGTCACCGATCTCGCCGAACGAAGCGCGCATGTGACTGATTTTTTCATCGACGGTGCGCGCCAGCGCCTCCAGATGCGGCTCCTCGCCGGGATTGCAGGCGAGCCGAAACGCCCTGCCGCCGATCGATACGCTCACCTGAGCCATTTGAACCTTCGCGCCATCGCCCGCTCACGTCCCATGGGTGCACGCGCGCAAAATGTCCTCGATCCCCGCGCTCGCCCGGGCCAGAATCTCGGCCGCCGCGGCGTTCGCCGCCGCGAGGGCGCGGTTCTGGCCGAGCGCGCCGTCCAGCTCGACCGCGAGGCGCGAGCGGTCGTCCTGCATCAGCGCGAGTTCCTCGTCGGCGTCCACGCGACGCGCGTCGAACCGCACGCGCCGTTCGACCGCCGCTTCCAAGAGATCGAGCGCCGCGCGCATGCGCTCGAGCGATGGCTCCAGGGGATCAGCGCCCATTTCTTCCATCCGTTGCGGGCCCTTGTTTACGCGATGGTTGAAAGGACCGTCAACGCGGCGGCGATCGGGAAATGGAATTGCCAACAGGCACGGTAGAACGATCGTCCCGGCGCAGGCCGCGGTCGGGCGCGATGCCGATCCCGGCTGGACTTTGCCGGGGGGATCGGGGAAAAGTTCAACCGACGCAAACGGCCCCGAGACGGAGTTCGCGGCGAGGCCTAGAGGAGGCGGGTATGGCGGTAAGGGTGGCGATCAACGGTTTCGGGCGAATCGGGCGCAATATTCTGCGCGCGATCGTCGAATCCGGACGGAAGGACATCGAGGTCGTGACGGTCAACGACTTGGGGCCGGTCGAAACCAACGCGCATCTGCTGCGTTTCGACAGCGTGCATGGCCGATTTCCACATTCAGTCGCGGTCGAGGGCGATTCCATCAACATCGGCGACAGCAAGATCAAGGTCACCGCGATCAAGGATCCCTCGCAGCTTCCGCACCGGGATCTCGGGGTTGACATCGCGCTCGAATGCACCGGCATCTTCACTTCGCGCGACAAGGCGGCGGCGCATCTGACGGCAGGCGCCAAGCGCGTCATCGTCTCGGCGCCCTCGGACGGCGCCGATCTGACGGTCGTGTTCGGCGTCAATCACGACAAGCTGACGAAAGAGCATATGGTCATTTCCTGCGCGTCCTGCACGACCAACTGCCTGGCGCCGGTGGCGAAGGTTCTCAACGACGCGATCGGCATCGATCACGGCTTCATGACGACGATCCATTCCTACACCGGCGACCAGCCGACGCTGGATACGTTGCACAAGGACCTCTACCGCGGCCGCGCCGCGGCGCTGTCGATGATTCCGACGACGACCGGCGCCGCCAAGGCGGTGGGCCTCGTGCTGCCGGAGCTGAAGGGCAAGCTCGACGGCTCGGCGATCCGCGTGCCTACCCCGAACGTCTCGGTCGTCGACTTCAAGTTCGTCGCCAAGCGCCCGACGACGATGGAGGAGATCAACGCGGCGATCAAGGCCGCGGCGAACGGGGCGTTGAAGGGCATTCTCGGCTATACCACATTCCCGAACGTGTCGGCCGACTTCAACCACGACAGCCATTCCTCGGTCTTCCACATGGATCAGACCAAGGTGATCGACGGCAAGTTCGTGCGCGTGCTCTCCTGGTACGACAACGAATGGGGCTTCTCAAACCGCATGGCCGATACGTCGGTGGCGCTGGGGAAGCTGATTTGAGGGATGGCTGTCGAGCGAGGAAGATAGCGCCGAATTCGTCGACGGATTGGCGGAGCTCTTCAAACAGAGCTTCCCGGACCTTCACTGCTTGCGGGGGAGGCCGCGGTCCCGACGATCCTGCGCTCGAACCGCGCGTGCTGATCCTGGAGCAGAAAATGGATCGGATCGAGGAAGCGCTTCGGCGAGTGGAAGCGGCATTGAAGCATCTTGCCGAGGACAACCGCGAAGTTCGAAAGCAATTGTTTGATCTCGGCGTGAAGTTTGCGGGCTTGGAAGGACGCATGGCAGGCCTGGAAGGGCGCATGGCAGGGATCGAGGGCCGCCTGTCGCAAATTCCCACGGTGTGGCAATCGATCGCGATCCTGGCCACACCACTGATCGGCATGTCTGGCGTCTTGTTCACCGCTTCGAGGTTTTTCCGCCCATGACCCAGAACTTCCGCACCCTCGATTCCTCTGACGTCAGCGGCAAGCGCGTCCTGCTCCGCGTCGATCTCAACGTTCCCATGGAAAACGGCAAGGTCGCCGACGCCACGCGGATCGAGCGCGTGCTGCCAACGATCCGCGAAATCGCGGACAAGGGCGGCAAGGTCGTCCTGCTCGCGCACTTCGGGCGGCCAAAGGGCGGCCCGGACGCGGCCAATTCGCTGCGGCCGGTCGCCGCGGCCGTTTCCGAGCTCTTGGGCCGCCCGGTCGGCTTTGCCGCTGATTGCATCGGCGACGTCGCGGCGTCCGCGGTATTGGCGATGAAGGACGGCGAAGTGCTGCTGCTGGAAAACACCCGCTTCCACAAGGGCGAGGAAAGGAACGATCCGGCTTTTGCCGCCGAACTCGCCAAGCTGGGCGACTTCTATGTCAACGATGCGTTCTCCGCCGCCCATCGCGCGCACGCCTCCACCGAGGGCGTCGCACATCATTTGCCCGCCTGCGCGGGCCGCGCGATGCAGGCAGAACTAAACGCGCTGACGCTCGCGCTGGGGGCGCCGATCCGACCCGTGGCGGCGATCGTCGGCGGCGCAAAGGTTTCGACCAAGCTGGATCTGCTCGGCAATCTGGTAAAGAGGGTGGACACTCTCATCATTGGCGGCGGCATGGCGAACACGTTTCTGTTCGCCGAAGGCAAGAGCGTCGGCAAATCGCTCTGCGAGAAGGAACTCGCCGATACCGCGCGGTCGATTCTGGGCGCGGCGCAGACCGCCCATTGCCGTATCCTCCTCCCGATCGATGCGACCGTCGCGAAAGAATTCAAAGCGCATGCCCCTTCGCGCTTCGTCGATGTCGATCACGTCGCCGAGGACGAGAGGATCCTCGATATCGGCCCCAAATCGATCCTCGCCGTCGAGGAAGCGCTGGCCAACGCGAAAACCCTCGTCTGGAACGGCCCGTTCGGGGCGTTCGAGTTGCCGCCTTTCGACGCCGCCACGATGCGGATCGCCAAGATGGCGGCGTCGCTGACCCGGGACGGCAAGCTCAAATCGGTCGCCGGAGGCGGCGACACCGTTTCGGCGCTGAACGCCGCCGGCGTCGCCGACCAGTTCACCTATGTCTCCACGGCGGGCGGCGCCTTCCTCGAATGGATGGAGGGCAAGGTTCTGCCGGGCGTCGAGGCGCTACGCACGAAATAGAGGAGGGCGGGGGCCCGCGCCTACAGAAGTGCGGAGACGATCGCCGCCCATTCCTCGTCGAGCGACCCTCCCGCGACCGGCTTGCCGGCGCGTCGATACCAATAACCCGCGTTGGCGAGATCGCCCTCCTTGCGGTGGAGGTAGGCGTGCACCCAATCGCTAGCGCCGGGTCCGTCGCGTTGCGCGAGTTCATGCGCCCCGTCCCAGTCGCCCTTGCCGTCATGCCAAAGCGCCTGCAGGGCGAGGCCGAGATCCGACGGCGGGGCGGGGTCGTCGAGAGAGGCGCGGAACGCAGCGACATTCATGCGGCGAAGATGACACGAATCGGAAGCGTCGTAAACGACGAGGTGAGGCGGCCTTAGGCGGCCTCGGCCGGTTTGCTCAGCGCGCCGTCACTTCCCAAGTCGCGTTGATGCTCTCGTACAGAGTGATGAGGCCAGGCTCGATCGCGAGCGGGCTCGCGCCGGGAGCGACGCTCAGCGTTTTGAAGGAGCCGCCTATCGGCTGGTACGAGCTCGCGTCCGCCGCGAGGCTCCTGAGCGCGCCCAATTTCATCGAAGCGCCCTCGGCGTAAAGCGTCGCGCGATGCATCGCATTGGCGACGGCCTTGACCCGGAGTGTGTCCTCGCGCGCCTCGCGATCGGAGAGATCGAACGAAAGGCCCTGATAGAGCGCTCCGTTCTGGACGGCCGCCGCGATGAAGGCGCCCGTTCGGTCGATCTCGCGCACCCGCACTCTGATCACGTTCGATGCGTGGAAGCCGTTCGGAACGGACTTGACGATCTGGTTGGTCCTCGGGTCTCGTTGATCTGTCACGACCGGAGCGAGGCTGAGCCCGACGGTGATTATATCCTTCGCATCGATGCCCGATCCCTTGAGACCGTCGATGACGGCGGTCGATATCCGGGCGTTCTCGCTTGCCGCCACTTTGGCGTTCGGACGATCGTCGATCACATCTAGGATCACGACGGCGATGTCGGGCCGCGCCTCCTCGGAGGCGACGCCGACGACAGACACTGTGGCGGGCGTTGCCGAACCGTGCTCCTCGGCCTGGACCGGAGCGGCCCAGACGAGGCTGGCAAGCACCACCGCCTCTGACGCTTTACGAAACATCATCCCTTCCTTTTCATGAAATGGGACCGCCGAGGAATAGCATTTTCCGGCGTGTGCGCGCGGAAACATTGGAAGCGGAAGCAAAGCGAGCGTCGTAGGCGCCATTCTAACCGTACCTTAACCTTAAGCTCCCCTAATGGGTTGCGAGCCGTGCGAGCGCGTCGCGCGGACGGAGTTCGTTGACGCCCATAGCTGCCCATGGTATCCCAAAACATCCCCTCACCGGCGGAATTTCCCCGCTTTCGACGCCGCGCATGCGCGGGGGAAACGTGCGTTCGCCCGAGCGTCGGGGTTGGGCAGTGGATCGGTCTTCGACGAGGCCGCGTTCGTGGGGCAGGGGCGCAGGTTTCAAATCTGGGAGCCGAACCGTTTCACGGCGCATTTCGAGGAGGCCAAGGCTCGTGTGCGCGGATTGCGGGCGGAGATGGGCTTCCCGGTAGCGCAGGGAGCATGGGAATGACCAGGGGGCGCGGCGAGGCCAGTCTTCCCTCCGGCGGACCGGCCCGTCACGTTCCCGTGCTGCTCGCGGAAAGTATGGAAGCGCTCGCGCCCCGGGCGGGCGGCTTCTATCTCGACGGCACTTTCGGCGCCGGCGGTTATTCTCGAGCGCTTCTGGCGCTCGGCGCGGAAGTGATAGGCGTCGATCGCGATCCCCGCGCGATCGCGGAGGGGCGAGCGATGGCGGCCGCAGCCTCGGGGCGCCTACGGCTCGTCGAGGGTCGTTTCGGCGACCTCGACGAAATCTCGCGCCGGCTCGGCCGGGAGCTGCTCGACGGGGTCGTCCTGGATATCGGGGTCTCCTCGATGCAATTGGACGAGGCCGAGCGAGGCTTCTCGCTGCGCTTCGACGCGTTCCTGGACATGCGGATGGAAGGCGAGGGGCGCACCGCGGCCGACATCCTGGCGGAGGACGACGAACAGACTCTAGCCGACATTTTCTACCATTTCGGCGAGGAGCGCGCCGCGCGCCGGATCGCACGCGCCGTCGTCGCCGATCGCCCGAGTGCGCCTTACGTCTCGACCCTTCAGCTCGCGCGAATGATCGCGCGCGTCGCGCCGGCGCGGCCGGGGGAATTGACGCATCCCGCGACCAAGGTCTTTCAGGCCTTGCGCATCGCGGTCAACGACGAACTCGGCCAGCTGCTGCGGGGTCTGGCGGCCGCCGAACGCGCGTTGGCCCCCGGCGGCCGGCTCGTCGTCGTCACGTTTCATTCGCTCGAAGACCGTATTGTCAAGCAGTTCCTCGCAGGCCGTTCCGGGCGCGGTCGGGCGGCCTCGCGGCTGTTGCCGGGCGAGCCGCCGATCGCACCGCCTAGTTTCCTGGTCAGGGCGGGACAGCCGATCCTGCCCAGCGCGGCGGAACTGGCCGTCAACCCGCGCGCTCGCTCGGCGAAGCTGCGTTGGGCCGAGCGCACGGACGCGTCGCCAGTCGGCATCGACGCGGGCAGCGTCGCCTCGACGCGGCTGCCGCTGAATTCCCCGAGGAAAAGCTGATGTGGCGCATCCTGCATATTCTCGCCATCGCGGCGGTGATCTTCTCGGCTGCCTACGTCTACAGCGTGAAATATCAGGCGATCTATGCGTCGGAGCAGGTCGTCAAGACGCGCCACGCGATCGCCAAGGAGCGGGACGCAATCAATGTATTGCGCGCCGAATACGCGCATCTGATCCGGCCCGACCGCCTCCAGGCCCTCGCCGACAAGTTGTTGGACACGCAGCCGCTCGCGCTCAATCAGATCGTCAAGGCCGGAGATCTGCCCTTGCCTGCGGCCAAGGTGGATTCGATCGGCCGGAAGCTGGAGGCGCTGGGATTGGGCCAATCGGCCACGCCGAGCGCCGGCGTCACCGGCGCGACGCCAGCGTTGAGGTAAGCCATGTCCGAGTCGCCAGAGCCCCGCCTGCTGTCTGGAAGCGCCGCTACGCCCCCGCCTTCGCGGCCGAGCCTACTCCTGCGACTGAAGGCGTTCCTCGGCGTCCTCGTCTCGACGCGCCTCGACAAGAGCGGGGGGCGCATTCGGCAGCTCGCGCTCATTTTATGTCTCGCCTATGCCGGCATCGGGGCCAAGTTGGTCAAGCTGGGCCTCTCCAGTGAGCCGCCGCAAACGCTGAAGGTCGCGGCCGACCAGGCCGCTTCGGGCGCGCGCCCCGATCTTCTCGATCGCAACGGCCAGGTTTTGGCGACCGACGTCAGAACTCTCTCCGTGTTCGCAGAGCCGCGCCGCATCATCGACAAGGACGAGGCGGTCGAACTGATCACCGCCGTACTACCCGATGTCGACGCCAAGGAGCTGCGTGAACGACTGAGTTCAAAGAAAGGCTTTGTCTGGGTAAAGCGACAAGTGACGCCGAAAGAGCAGCAGGAGATATTCCATCTCGGCCTGCCGGGCGTCGGCTTCGTTCCCGAGAACAAGCGGGTCTACCCCAATGGGCCCATCGGGGCGCACGTGATCGGCTTCGTCGACAAGGATAATATCGGCATCGCGGGCATGGAGAAATACCTGGATCAACAGAGCCTGACCGATCCGCACGTGGCGGGATTCACGGTCGATCCGGATTCGCTCAAACCCGTGCGGCTTTCGCTGGATCTGAAGGCGACGCACGCGCTTCGCGACGAGCTCGAGGCGGGCCTCGAGAAATATCAGGCCAAGGCGGGCGCGGGAGCGATCATCGACGTCAATACCGGCGAAATCATCGCGCTGGAGTCCCTGCCGGATTACGATCCCAACGACCCTCCCGACATGACCAAGGAGAGCAGCAAGGACAAGATCAACCGCGTCAACGTCGGCGTCTACGAGATGGGATCGACCTTCAAGGCGATCTCCATCTCGATGGCGCTCGACTCGGGCAAGGTGAACCTCGGCTCGCGCATCGACGCGCGCGACAGCTTACGTTACGGACGCTTCACGATTCATGACTTTCACGCCACGCATCGTGTGTTGACCGTGCCCGAGGTCTTCACGCATTCGTCGAACATCGGCACCGCGCGCATGGCGCTGATGGTCGGCGTCCAGGGCCATCAGGCCTTTCTGAGGAAGATGGGCCAGCTCGATCGGTTGCGCACCGAATTGCCGGAGAGCGCGGAACCTTTAGTGCCCAAACGCTGGACCGAATTGAACACGATGACGATCGCGTTCGGCCAAGGTCTCAATGTCGCGCCGATTCAAGCATTGATGGCGGTCGCGGCATTGGTCAACGGCGGCCATATGATCGTTCCGACTTTTCTGACGCGCAGCGAAGCGGACGCAATGGCGTCGAGCCATCGCGTGGTCAGCGAGCAAACCTCCGAGTCGATGCGTTATCTCATGCGCTCCAACGCGACGCATGGGTCGGCGAGCTTCGCCAACATCGAGGGTTATTATGTCGGCGGCAAGACGGGAACCGCGGACAAGATCATCCATGGCCATTATTCGCAAGACAAGGTCTTTACGACCTTCATGGCGATAACGCCCGCCGACAAGCCGAAATATCTCTACATGGTGCTCTATGACCAGCCGCAAGCGGTGGCGGGCGACGGGGGCTATCATACCGCCGCCCACAACGCTGGTCGCGTCGCTGGTCTGCTGATAAGGCGGGTCCAGCCGTTGGAAGGCGTCCCTCCGGCGAGCCAGTTCCCGACGCAACCATTCCCGCTGCTGGCGAAACTCGGCTACGGCTTTGACGCGGACAAGGTAGGCAAGGAGTGAGGCGCCTCGGCGAGATCCTCGATCTCAGCGGATCCGACATCGCGTTGGCGGATCGTGAAATCGCGGGACTTTGCAACGATAGCCGCAAGGCCGAACCAGGCGACGTCTTCTTCGCGCTGGCGGGCGACAAGGCCGACGGCGTCGCCTACGCAGAGCAGGCAGCGGCCAAGGGCGCCAGCGTCATCGTCGCGGAGCGCGCGCCGTCCTTCGAAGCTCCGGCTTTCGTGCGCGTCGGCGACGCGCGGGCGACGCTGGCGCGGGCCGCGGCGCGCTTCTATCCGCACCAGCCTGCCACGATCGTCGCTGTCACCGGCACGAGCGGCAAGACCTCCGTCACGGCCTTCGTCCTCCAGATCTGGAGCCAGCTCGGCCTCGAGGCGGCCTCGCTCGGGACTCTCGGCGTAGTCTCGCGGCCGCTCGAGCTCTATGGCTCGCTGACGACCCCTGACCCGATCACGCTGCACCAGACGCTCCATCGGTTGGGCGAGGCCGGCGTCACTCATCTGGCGCTCGAGGCTTCTTCGCATGGGCTCGACCAGAAGCGCCTCGACGGTGTGCGTTTGACCGCCGCCGCCTTCACCAACCTGTCGCGCGACCACATGGACTATCACGCGACGGCGGAAGATTACCTCGCCGCCAAGCTGCGGCTCTTCCGCGACCTGTTGCCGGCGGGCGCGGCGGCGGTAATCGACGCCGACAGCGATATAGCGCCTCGCATCGAGGCGGCGGTCTGCGAGAGCGGTCGGCGACCCTTCACGGTCGGGACGAAGGGCGAAGCGATCCGCCTGGTCGGCGCCAGCCGTGAGGGTTTCGCGACGCGGATCGAGGTCGTCTGCGAAGGTCGCGTCTCTGCCATCGTCGTGCCGCTGCCGGGAGACTTTCAGGTCTCGAACGCGCTCGTCGCCGCCGGGCTGTGCGTCGCCTGCGGCGCGCCGCCGTCCGAGGTCTTTTCTGCCCTGACGATGTTGGAGGGAGCGCCGGGACGCCTGGAGCGGGTCGGGGTGAGGCAAGGCGCGCCGATCTTCGTCGATTACGCGCACAAGCCCGACGCGCTGGAAAAGACGCTCGTCGCGCTGCGCCCCTTCGTTCGTGGGCGACTCGTCGTGGTCTTCGGCTGCGGCGGCGACCGCGATCCCGGCAAACGCCCTATGATGGGGGCGATCGCCGCTCGCGGCGCCGACGTCGTCATCGTCACCGACGACAACCCCCGCTCCGAGGAACCCGCCGCGATTCGCGCCGCGATTCTGGCCGCCGCGCCGGGCGCCCGCGAAATTGGCGATCGCGCCGAGGCGATCCGCGCGGCCATCGGCATGCTCGACGACGGCGACGCGCTGGTGATCGCCGGCAAGGGTCATGAAACCGGCCAAATCGTCGGCGACCGGATTCTGCCGTTCTCCGACGCCGATTCGGTGCGCGCGGCGCTGGGGGATGGGGCATGAGCGCCGAGTTGTGGACCGAGGCCGAGCTGGTCGGCGTGCTGGGTGGGCCGAGTGCTTCGCTCGCAAGCGCCGTCACGGGCGTGTCGATCGACACCCGGACGCTCGAGGCGGGTGATCTCTTTTTCGCGATCCGCGGCGACACCCACGACGGCCACGATCATGTCGAGCGCGCGCTCGCCGCCGGCGCGGCGGCGGCCGTGGTCGCTCGCGCCCGCGCGAACGAATTGCAGTCCCGTGGGCCTGTCTTCGGCGTCGACGACACGTTGCGCGCGATGGAGCGCTTGGGGCAGGCGGCTCGAGCGCGCAGTTCGGCGCGCATCGCCGCGGTCACAGGATCCGTCGGCAAGACCAGCGCGAAGGAAATGCTGCGTCTGGCCCTTGCCAAGAGCGGGCCCACCCACGCCTCGGCGGCGTCCTACAACAACCATTGGGGCGTGCCGCTCACGCTCTCCCGCCTGAGCGCGGGGGCCGCCTTCGCCGTCTTCGAGATCGGCATGAACCATGCGGGCGAGATCGAGCCGCTTGCGGGCCTGGTGCGTCCTCACGTCGCGCTGATCACAACAATCGCGCCTGTCCATATCCAATATCTCGGCTCGCTCGAGGCTATCGCGGACGCTAAGGCGGAGATCTTCACCGGGCTCGTGCCGGGCGGCGTCGCGGTGCTGAATCGCGATGCGCCGCAATTCGCGAGGCTCGAGCGCAGCGCGCTGACGCGCGGCGCGAGCGTCCGCAGGTTCGGCGTGGGCGAAGATTGCGACGCGCAGCTGGTCGATGTCGAGCCGCGCGGCGAAGGATCGTTCGTGCGTGCGCGCCTTTACGGCCGCGAGATCGATTTCACGCTCGGCGCGCCCGGCCGCCATATGGCCGAAAACGCAATGGGGGTTCTTCTCGTCGTCGAGTCTCTCGGCGCCTCGGTCGAAAAAGCCGCCGCGGCGCTCGCCGAATTCGCGCCTGCGAAGGGGCGCGGCGAGCGTTTCGTGCTCGGGGGTCCGAGCGGCCCCTTCACTCTCATCGACGAGAGCTACAATGCGAACCCGGTATCGATGCGCGCGGCCCTCGCGCTGCTGGGCGCGACCGAGCCAGGGCCGGGTGGCCGTCGTATCGCGGTCATCGGCGACATGTTGGAGCTGGGCGCCGAGGGCGCGGACCTGCACGCCGCCCTCGCGCCCGAACTCACGGAGAGGCATGTCGATTTGCTGTTCGGCGCCGGCCCGCTGACGCGTGCGCTCTTCGACGCGGCGTCCCCCGCGATCCGCGCCGCCTGGGGGAGAGCCTCGTCGGATATTCAGGACGAACTCATCCGCGGTGTGCGCGCCGGCGACGTAGTGATGATCAAGGGCTCGAACGGCAGCCGCATGGGGCCGATCGTCTCGGCCTTGCGCGAGCATTTCCCAGTGATGCGGTCATAGGAAACCTCGATGCTTACCTGGCTGACCGACTTCTCGCACATCATCGGGGTCTTCAATCTCTTCCGCTATCTGACGTTCCGCACACTCGGCGCGGCGACGACCGGACTGCTCCTGGTCTTCTTCTTCGGCCCCACGATCATCTCGGCGTTGCGCCTCAAACAGGGCAAGGGCCAGCCGATCCGCACGGACGGACCGGCGTCCCACGTGCTGACCAAGAAAGGCACGCCGACGATGGGGGGGCTGATGATCCTGTTCGGATTGTTCGCCTCGTCGCTGCTCTGGGCAAATCTGCTGAGTCCCTACGTCTGGATAGTCTTGTTCGTCACCGCCGGCTTCGCGGCGATCGGATTTTATGACGACTATCTCAAGGTGACGAAGCAATCCCATCTCGGCTTCTCCGGCCGCGCGCGACTGGCGGGAGAGTTCCTGATCGCGTTGATCGCGTGTTTCGCGCTGATGAAAACCGGCCACCCAGGAGCGACTTCGCTGGCGGTGCCCTTCTTCAACGGCTACGTCGCCGATCTCAGTTGGGCGTATCTGCTGTTCGGCCCGTTCGTCATCGTCGCCTTTGGCAACGCGGTGAACCTGACCGACGGTCTCGACGGACTCGCGATTGTGCCGGTCATGATCGCGGCGGCGACGCTGGGGCTGATCTCGTATTTCGCTGGCAACGTGCTCTACTCCCGATACCTCCTGCTCAATCACGTTCCCTTCGCCGGCGACCTCATGGTCGTATGCGGCGCGATGATCGGCGCGGGGGTGGGGTTCCTCTGGTTCAATGCGCCGCCGGCGCAGATTTTCATGGGCGACACGGGTTCCCTCGCCCTCGGAGGCCTGCTCGGCACTACGGCGGTCGCCATCAAGCACGAGATCGTGCTGGCGATCGTCGGCGGACTTTTCGTCATGGAGGCGCTTTCCGTCGTGGTGCAGGTGACCTCGTTCAAGCTGACGGGCAGGCGGGTCTTCCGCATGGCGCCGATTCATCATCATTTCGAGCAGCTCGGCTGGTCCGAGCCGCAAATCGTCATGCGGTTCTGGATCGTCGCTTTCGTGCTGGCGATGGTCGGCCTCTCCACTCTGAAGCTGAGGTGAGCATGACGCCCGTCGCCACACTAGCCGGTAGGCGCGTCGCTCTGTTCGGGCTCGGCGGTTCGGGCCTCTCGACGTTGCGCGCGCTCGTCGCGGGCGGCGCGGAGGTTGCCGGGTGGGACGATAGCGAAGCCGCGCGGGCGAAAGCGGCGGCGGCGGGCTTCGCACCGGTCGATCTCGTCGCGGCGGACTGGTCGAAGTTCCAACTCTTCGTCCTGGCGCCCGGCGTGCCGCTGACGCACCCTAAGCCGCACTGGACCGTGGAATGCGCCAAGGCGGCCGGCCTCGACATCGTCGGCGACATCGAACTCTTCGCCCGCGAGCGCGCGGCGCGCGCGCCGTCCGCGCCCTTCGTCGCGATCACCGGCACGAACGGCAAATCGACGACGACCGCCCTGATAGCCCATGTCTTGCGGCAGGCGGATCGCGAGGTCGCGATGGGTGGCAATATCGGCGTGCCAATCCTCGATCTGCCGCCGCCGTCTGACGATCGGGTACATGTGATCGAATGCTCGTCCTTCCAGATCGACCTCGCGCCGTCGCTGGCGCCGAGCGTGGGCTTGCTGATCAACATCACCCCCGACCACCTCGACCGCCACGGAACATTGGAGGCCTACGCGGCCATCAAGGAGAGGCTCGTCGCGAGGGCGGGGATCGCGATCGTCGGCGTCGACGACGAACCGTGCCGTGCGATCGCTGCGCGTATCGGAGCCGGCCGGAGGAATTCGCGGGTCACGATTTCGGCGCGCCCCTCGCCGCTCGCCGATATCTTCGTAGAGGATCATTGCGTGATGAAGCGAGGGGTGGCGGAGCCTCTGATAGATCTTCGCAACTCGCGCGCGTTGCGCGGAGAGCACAATGGCCAGAATGCGGCTTGCGCCGTCGCGGCCGCCGCGACGCTCGGCGTGGACGCGGAGGCCATGGGCCGAGGCTTCGCCTCGTTCCCGGGCCTCGCCCATCGCATGGAAGAGGTCGGGCGGCATGGGCGGGTGCTGTTCGTCAACGATTCCAAGGCGACTAACGCCGACGCCGCCGAGAAAGCGGTGCTGTCGTTTCGCGACATCTTCTGGATCCTGGGCGGCAAGCCGAAAGAGGGGGGAATCGAACCGCTGCGTCCGCTGTTCTCGCGCGTCGCCAAGGCCTATCTGATCGGGACGGCCAGCGAGTCTTTCGCAGCGACGCTCGGCGACGCCGTTCCCTTCGAGAGGTGCGGGACACTGGAGGCGGCTACATCGGCCGCCGCCCGCGACGCCGCCCTGAGCGAGGTCCCCGAGCCGGTGGTGCTGCTGTCGCCGGCCTGCGCGTCCTATGACCAGTTTCCCAATTTCGAGGTGCGCGGCGATCGCTTTCGCGCGCTCGTCTCCGAGCATCTCGCGGTCTCCGAGGCTTCCCCACACACAGAAGGCGCCCCAGCATGATTTCGAGAGCCGAGCGTGGCCCGGTGGCCGATTGGTTGCGCAGCGTCGATCGCTGGCTTTTGGGATCGTTCGGGGCATTGATGATCGTGGGCCTCGTGATGGCGCTGGCGGCGAGCCCCGCCGTCGCCGAACGCCTCGGCCTCCCGACCTTTCATTTCGTCAATCGCCAGGCCGAGCTGCTGCTGCCCTGCGCGATTCTGCTGGTCGCGACGTCGTTTCTTTCGCCGCGCCATGTCCGCCGCGCGGCCTTGATT
>DASXYQ010000031.1:0-2702 GCA_036502445.1 Roseiarcus sp.
ATCGACGATTTTGAGCGCTTCGTCCGCGTTCAGGTCTTGAATGAAATCCCGGCTGAGTTCGCTATGGTCCTGGTCCACGACCGCGATGGGAAGCTCGCGTAAGAGCTGGCCGACGTAGGGCTGCGGATAGAGGATGCCGTAGATCAAGGGGGCGAGAACAATCAGTCCAAACACGCCCGAATCGAAGACGACGAGGCGCAATTCCGCGACCAGCGTGGCGCCGACGCCCGCTCGGGGAGGAATCGCGACCGGCGGCGGGGCGGGCGCGTGATAAGTCTCGATAGCGTGCGCGATCGATCGCAGCCGGAGCCAGGCGAGGGCGGCGAGCCCAAAGGCGAGTGCGCCGAGCACGGCGAACGGCGCCAAGGAAACCGACGTGGGCAGACCCCGCACGGCCTGATCGAACAAAATCTCGATATACCAGCGCAGCGGCATCAGATCGCCCCAGAAGCGCGCGAAGCCGTTCATCGCCAAGATGGGAAATCCGACGCCGGCGAAGCCGAAAGCCGGCGAGCAGAATATGGCCGTCAGGCTCAGCCCTACCGCAAGTTTGCGGACGAGAAGCTGAAACAGGGCGCCCAACGCGAGATAGCCGATCAGCAACAGACACGCGGCGGCGCCCATCATGATGGCGTCTCCGCGAAACGGCACGGCGTAGACGCCGTGAACGATGCCGGCGCCCACCACCATCATCAGCAGGAAGATGCCGAACAGCGGCGCCAGCTTGCCGAGGAGAGCCGCCAGCGGGCTGCCGCCCGCCGCCGCGAGCCACGCCCTGCGGCTGCGCGACGAAAACTCCGATCCGACGGCATAGCCGGCCGAAAGGGCCGTAACGACATGAAGTATCGTCGGCAGAATAGCGCGGAGCAGAAACTGCGCGTAGTTCAATGCGGGATTGGTGAGGACGTATTGCTCGACGACGAGGCTGCCCGGGGCGAAAGTCGGCGTCTGCGCCGCGGATTTCGAAGTCAGCGTCGCGTTGGCCGCGGCGATCGCGCTGGAAAGAGAACTGGATGCGTTGTTGCCCGGCGTGAAAAACTGCCTGTTATAGAAAACGACGATTTGCGGGCGCTTGTGGGAAACAAGGTCCCGCTCGAAATTCGCCGGAATATAGACCGCCGCGATGGCGTCGCCCGAACGTATCGCATGCATCGCGCTCGAAAGATCGCCGGATCGCTCGGCGACGTTGACGCCGGGCGCCGAGGCAATCGACTGCACATAGGTCAGCGACGTCGGGGAGCGGTCGGCGTCGACGATGCTCACGTGCAAATTGCGAATGACGGCGTTGCTGAATGTCCATGTGAGCAGGGCGAAGGCAATCAGCGGAATGCCGACGGCAAGGAAAAGCGCGAGCCGGTCCCGGCGCATCCAGCGCAGCTCGCGCGCCGCGACGAGCAGAAACCCCGGGTGGCGCGGCCGTTTCATTACGGCTTGCCGGCGACGGTGACGTAAACGCTCATTCCCGGCCGAAGTTCGGGGATGGGCTGCACCGGGTAGGCGCGCACCTCGAACGTTCTCAGGTCGAAATCCCCGGTGGCGCGCGTCGCCCGCCAACCCGCGTATTCGCCTTTGGCGGCGATGACTCTGATTTTTGCGGTGATCGGTCGATCGCCGAGCGCCGGCGCCCGCATCGTGACCTCTTGTCCGACCTTGATTCGCTTTACGAGATCCTCGCGCAGATCGTATCGCAACCAGACATCGCCGAGATCGACCAGGGAGAGCAGCGGCACGCCCGGCGAAACGTATTCGCCCAATTCGGCGCCGATCTGGTAGACTTGGGCGGCGATGGGCGCCTTCACGACGAGCTCGTCGACCTGTGCGCGGATCGTGTCGATCGAGGCCTGCGCCTTGGCGACGTTGGAGTGGGCGATTTCGCGCTCTTCCTTTGTAGGGCCAGCCACCGCTTCCTGATAGGCCAGCTTCGCCTGGTCCACGGAGTGTTGCGCGACGTGAAGAGAATTCGTGGCTTCGTCGAGACGTTGCAACGGCGCGTTGCCGGAGCCCGCGAGCTCCTTGACGCGATCGTAGGTCTGCTGGGCCAGGGTCAATTGCGCGGCTGCGCCGTCCTCCGCAGCCTTACGTTGCGCGATGTCTTCCGCGCGCGTACCTACTTCGATATGCGCGAGGTTGGCGGAGGCGACAGCGAGCGCCGCCTCCGCTTCATGCAGCTTGGTGAGCAGTTCCGGATTGTCGATTTCGTAGAGAACCTGACCCCCGACGACGTTTTCGCCTCGCTCGACCGGACGCTTGGCCACTCTGCCGTCGACCCTCGCCGCGATATCGATGCGCGTGGCGTCCGCCTCTCCCTGGACGAGGAGAGGCTGAGGCTGGACCAGATACCAGAGCGACAGGCCGACAATCCCGATCACGATGAGCGCCGCCAATATCGCCGGCGCTCGAGCCGCCGAGCGGCGCTCCGACCGTTTGGACGCGTCCCCGTCGGACGGGTGCGGCGGCTTCGCCGCTTCGTCAGTCGTGGCCGGAGCCGCGCCATCGCCAGTCGGTTCGTTTATCAAAGCCGCCATTTCGTGCGCCGCGCCCCTCTGTGCTCTCACTGCAGGCCAGACTTTCGTCGCGGCTGCCGAGTTACCGCGAGCGGCATCGAATTACAAACGGCGCCGATCTCTTCTCATGGATAGCGCCGCACTGTTCGACCGCTAGATTCACGAGGTTAACGGGAGACGCCTCCGCGGGATTGGCGA
>DASXYQ010000032.1:0-3649 GCA_036502445.1 Roseiarcus sp.
TTAAGATGAATCGTTCGTGCGAGAATATGGCGAAATAAGACGAGTTCCCGGCTCGGAAAGCGGCGGACATAGACCAGAATGTGGCCGCGATCGCTGACCCTTTGCCCTCTCGCGGGGGAAAGTGGCCCCATAGCGCGTCGAAAGATGGGCTAGCCCTATGGGGCCTGCGTCATTGCTTCGCAATGATTCGTTCTCCCGCAAGGAGCGCGGCGCTTCCCTCAAGACGCTGGTGCGAGCCCCTCGACCAGCGGGGAAAAGGCGCGCGCGGGTCCGTGCGCGGTGGCGGCGATCCCGCCGCCCGCGGCATGCGCGAGGCGGACGATGCGCTGCTCGCTCGCGGTTTCGTCGATCACCACCCCGACCAGCGCGCCTTCCGGCGTCAGCATTTCGATCAGCCGCGTCGCCGGCGCCTCGATCAGTCCGTGAACGAGGATGCGATCGAACGTGCGGCGCACGGGGCGGTAAGCCAGACCGTCGGCGAAGACCACCTCGACATTGTCGACCCCGAACGCCGCGAGCCGCTCCGCCGCTTCGACCGCGAGCGCCTGGCAACGCTCCAGCGAAAGAATCTCGCCCGCCATCTGCGCCAGCAGGGCCGACGCGTAGCCGGTGCCGCCGCCGACCTCCAGCACCCGTACGCCGGGCCGCACGTCCAGCGTCTCGATCATCGCGGCGACGATCGAGGGCGGCGGCGCGGTCTGGCCGCAACCGATCGGCAGCGCGATGTCGCGAACCGCGATGTCGGCGTAGCGCTGCGGCACGAATAGCGAGCGCGGCGCGCGTTCGAGGGCGCGCAGCAGCCTGAGATCGCCGACCCCGCGCGCGCGCATTCGCAGCATGAATTGCGCGCGTTCCTCGGACTCCCCTCGAGTCGGCGCCTCGCCCATTGCGTCGTCCGGCTCCCGCTAAGACGCCTTGAAGGCTTCGGCGTAGCGTAGCCGCTCGGCCTCGTCGGTCAGATCGAGTCGAAGCGGCGTGATGGAAACCTTGTTGGCGGCGAGCGCTTCGAGGTCCGTGCCTTCGCCAGGAGTGAAACCCGCCCGCTGGAACATCATCCAGTAATAGGGAATGGCGCGGCCGTCGTGGCGCTCCTCGATCCGCATCAATTCGCCATCGCGCTTGCCTTGCGAGGTCACGGCGACGCCTGCGACTTGTCCCGCGTCGCACGCTGGAAAATTGACGTTGATGAGCACGCCAGCGGGAATGCCGATGCGCAATATCTTCTGGAGAATTCCGGGCGCGAGCGCTTCCGTGGCGTCCCAGTGCGGTCGATGCCGCGACTCCAGCCCGCCGTAGGCCTGCGAGAGCGCGATCGACTTTATCCCGAGCAATGTGCCCTCGATCGCCCCCGCGATCGTGCCGGAATAGGTCACGTCCTCGGCGACGTTCTGGCCGCGATTGACGCCGGAGATGACGAGGTCCGGCTTATGGCCCGCCATCAGCTTGCGAACCCCCATGATCACGCAGTCCGTCGGCGTCCCCTGCACCGCGTAATGGCGCGGCCCGATCTCGCGCAGCCGCAAGGGATTGTTGAGGGAAAGCGAATGCGCGACGCCGGATTGATCCGTTTCGGGCGCGACGACGAAGATGTCGTCGGAGAACTTCTCCGCGATGCGCTCCAAGAGTTTCAGGCCGGGCGCGTGGATCCCGTCGTCGTTCGTGAGCAAAATTCGCATGAGCGGCCTTTTCTGACGGAGCGTCCCGTCGCGAGATAGCTTCTACCTCGCGCCGACGATTCGCGCGATGGTTCATCGCGATCGGATCCCGCGGCCGAGCCCGCGTTCTCCCCTCCCCGCCTCTTGCGGGGAGGGGTCGGGGAACCCCTTCCCCTCCCCGTGAGAACGGGGAGGGGAATCACGGAGCCTCACGCGAAATCACGCGCGGCCTCTTTGTGCGCGGCGAGCAGGGCGGCGAGATCGAAATCCGCCGGGGCGCCGTCGACGACTCGCCAGCGGCCGGCGATCATCACGCGATCGGCGCGGTGCGCGCCGCACAGAACCAGCGCCGCGAGCGGATCGTGCGCGCCGGAAAAGCGCGGCTCGTCGAGCTTGAACAGCGCGAGATCCGCCTCCAGCCCCGGCGCGAGGCGGCCGATGTCGTCGCGCCCCAGGCAGCGCGCCGAGCCCTCGGTTCCCCAGCGCAGCACGTCCAGATGCGTGACGGCCGAGGCGCCATAGCGCAAGCGGCCGATCATCAGGGCGTGGCGCGCCGCCTCCATCATGTTCGAGGAATCGTTCGAGGCCGAGCCGTCGACGCCCAGGCCCACGGGCGCGCCCGCCGCCTCCAGCTCGCAAGTCGGGCAAATGCCGGAGGCGAGCACCATGTTCGAGGCCGCGCAATGGCCGACGCCGACGCCTGCGCGCCCCAGCCGACCAATCTCCTCGGCGCTGAAATGAATGCCGTGCGCGAGCCATGTGCGCTTTGACATCCAGCCGGTCTCCTCGAGGAGGTCGACCGGGCGGACCCCGTACATATCGAGGCAGAAACGCTCCTCGTCCTGGGTTTCGCAAAGATGCGTGTGCAGCTGGCAATCATACCTTCCGGCGAGCCGCGCCGTATCGCTCATCAACTGCTTGTCGACTGAGAATGGCGAGCAGGGCGCGAGCGCGATGCGGATTTGCGCGCCGGGCCTGGGATCGTGAAACAGCTTCAGCACGCGCTCGCTGTCGGCCAGTATGGTCTGCTCGTCCTGCACGACGGTGTCGGGGGGCAGTCCGCCGTCCTTCTGGCCGCGATTCATCGAGCCGCGCGTCACGGTCATGCGGATGCCGAGCGCCCGCGCCTCTTCGACCTCGATGTCGACGGCGTTCTCGAGGCCGGCCGGAAAGAGATAGTGATGATCGGCAGCCGTGGTGCAGCCCGAGAGCATCAGCTCGGTCAGCGCGAGCCGCACGGCGAGGCGCAGATGCCCGGGCTTCAGCCGTGCCCAGATCGGATAGAGCGCGGTCAGCCAGTCGAACAGCTCGTGGTTGATCGCCGCGGGGTGCGCGCGGGTCAGCGTCTGGTAGAAATGATGATGCGCATTGACGAGGCCCGGCAGCAGGACATGACGCGAGGCGTCGAACGTCGCGTCGACCGGCGCCGACGGCGAGGCGCTTGACGCTACGAGTTCGACGATGCGCGTCCCCTCGACGACGAGGCCGCGCGCGGCGCCCGCGGCGAGAATGGCGAGCGGGTCCTTGATCCAGATGCGCATGGGGTCGCCTCTCCCGAGCTCAGGGCCTGTCAGAAAACAAGCGCCCTGTCCGTCATACTGGTGTCGTCCTCGCGAACGCGAGGACCCAGGAGGCCACGCGGCCTCTCCGACTTACCTCTGCCCGTGCGGGTCCCAGGCGGCGGCCAATCGGAACGGCCGCGTGGTCTCCTGGATTCCCGCGTTCCGCGGGAATGACACGTTAGAAGATTGTTTCTTCGCTGGCGCTCGCACTCCTCGATTCCTTTATTCACTGACGAGTCCTCGAGGTCTATAGTGACGGCAAACGGTGCGAAGGCAATGGAGGACGAGATGAAGGCCGATTCACTGAGCGGGCAACGATCCAGTCGCATTTGGCTGACGCCTGAGGCCTGCGATATCGAGGAATTCATCGCGCTCGTCGATCGGCGCGCCGATCCAGCGGACTATCCGCTCGCCGCGACGATGCAATCCAAC
>DASXYQ010000033.1:0-12494 GCA_036502445.1 Roseiarcus sp.
GATTTCCGCCGACCTGCCGCAGGGCGGCGCGGGACTCTGGCGGCTCGACGCGAGCGTCGCCGGCAGCGGCGTCACCGGCGACCTCTTGGCCCATTGCATCGACACCGCGATGTGGCTGAACGGTCCGATCGACACGGTGACCGCGATGACCGAGACCTTCATCAAGGAGCGCAGCCACACCATATCGGGCAAGGTGGAGCCGGTGACGATCGACGACGCGAGCGCTTTCCTCGGGCGCTTCGAGAACCATTCGCTGGCGACGTTCGAGGCGACCCGCTACGCGCGTGGCCACAAGGCTCTCTATACCCTCGAGATCAATGGCGCGGATGCCTCGATCATGTGGGATTTGCATGATCTGCATCGGTTGCAATATTTCGACCACCGCGATGAAGGCCGGGTTCGCGGCTGGCGCTCGTTGCATATCACCGATGGCGATCATCCTTACATGAAGCACTGGTGGGTGCCGGGACTGCAGATCGGCTACGAGCACACGTTCGTCCATCAGGCCGCCGATTTCCTCGAGGCGCTCGCGGGCGGCAAGTCGGCGAGCCCGACGTTCCGGGAGGCTCTGGCGACCGACTACGTCACTGACGCCGTCCTGCAATCCGGGCGTTCAGGTCTCTGGGAACAGGTTCGGCGCTGAGCGTCGCTGTAGCCGCGGTCGCCGCCCCCCTGGGTCCGGCCTGTTTGACCCTCGGAAAGCGGGGCGCTCTACGACGGCCGCGCTCAGCGAGCGCGGCTACAATCTTGCAGTTCGTCATGCACTGGCTTGACCCGTGCGTCCAGGCCGACAATCACCAATGTCTTCGGGCGTCGTGTCTGGGTTGCTTCGTCGCGCTCGTCTGACGACATTTATTGATCGCGTCGATTGCCGGCAGTGCTCAGACGCCCCAGCGCAATGCCGGCGTATGCACCGGCGCGTCCCAGAATTTCGTCGCTTCGTCGTCGAGCAGGGACAGCGTTATCGAGGCGCCCGCCATGTCCAGCGATGTCACGTAAGAGCCGACCAGAGACCGCGCGGCTTTTAGACCGGCGGCTTCGATCATGCGCGCGGCTTCGTGGTACAAAAGATAGAGCTCGATCATAGGCGTGGAACCGAATCCGTTGACGAACAGGATCGCTTCATCGCCACGTTTAGGCGAAAGGTCGTGAAGGATCGCGTTGACCATCTCTTCGACCATCGCATGGGCCGAGGCGAGGGCGACCCGCCTCCGACCGGGCTCGCCATGAATGCCGACGCCCATCTCGACGTCCTTGTCGTCGATCTCGAAGTTCGGCTTTCCCGCGGCCGGGACCGTGCAGGACGTCAGTGCGACTCCCATCGAGCGCGTGCGACGGTTGACGACTTGGCCCAGCGCCTGCAATCCCGCGCGTTTGATTCCCGCCTCAGCCGCGGCGCCGACGATTTTCTCGACGATCAGAGTGCCGGCGACGCCGCGGCGGCCGGTCGAATAGGTCGAAGTCTCGACCGCGACATCATCGTCGGTGATGACCGTAGCGCATCGCCCATCGGTCATTTCGGCCGCCATTTCGAAGTTCATCACGTCACCTTCATAGTTCTTGACGATCAGGACGACGCCCTCGCCTTGATCGACCGCTTCGACCGCGGCGAACATCTGGTCGGGGGTGGGCGAGGTGAAAATCTGCCCGGGGCATGCGGCATCCAACATGCCGAGGCCGACGAACCCGGCATGCAACGGTTCGTGTCCCGATCCGCCGCCGGATATGAGTGCGACCTTGCCGGGCGTGAGGGTCCTGCGGCGAACGAACTTGCGCTCCTCGCCGGCGACGACGATGTCCGAATGCGCGGCGACGAAACCGTCGAGGCTCTCGTCGAGCAGAGTTTGAGGCGAATTTAGAAATTTCTTCATGATGCTTCCCTCATGTCTTTTCAAATCGCGGCCTGCGTCCCCGCCAAACTCACTCGGCTCGGCCGCATCGCGACCCACGCCCGCTCAATCGCCATGCCCGACGATCCGCGCCAGGCGACGCGTCGTATCACGCACCAGTTCGTCAAAAGCTCGATTCTTTTTCTCATCGCCGAAATCGTAGACTTCGAGCTTCAGACTGCGCAGACTCGGGCTTCCACGGATCTGCCGGCTCCCGTTGGGATGGGCCCGCCTGAAGGCGTCGAGAAATGCTCGTTTGTCCGATGGCGGGAAATGGCAGATCTCGAAAATGATTTCGAGATGCGGCGCGGGAATCGGCGCGGAATAGGCCGGGTTGGACATCTGGGAGATAAAACTGCGGTTCTTGCCCAGCGCGGTGGCGAGCCGTTGCCGTGTGCCCGAAGGCCGTTGATCCAATACGTCGCGCAGGATGGTCTTGTACGCCTCGATATTGGCCGCTTTCGCGTCCCGAGTCGGCGCGTCGGTCATCCGAGGCTCCTCAGATCGACGCGTGCGATCGCTTCCTTGGCGCGCCCGAGCGCCGCCGGACTCACAGACAGCGCCCTCAGGCCGGCCCCGAGCAGCGCTTCGATATGTTTCGGCTCGCCTCCTGCGTCGCCGCACAGGCTGACCTTGCGGCCGACCTGCGCGCCGTGAGCCGCGACTTGCGCGATGAGGCGCAGAACAGCGGGATGGCTTGGATCGATCAGCGCGGCGACCACATCGCTGTCGCGCGCCGCCGCCATGACATATTGCGTGAGATCGTTCGAGCCGATCGAAAAAAAGGCGGCGTCGAACGCTTCTACCGCGATCGCGGCCGCCGGCACTTCTATCATGATGCCCAGTGCGGGGCGGCGGCACTCGACGCCCGCGGCTCGCAATTCGGCCAGCGCCTGCTCGAGATGCCCGCGCGCGAGTTCGAGTTCGCGCGGCAGCGTGACCATGGGCAGCATGACCTCGATGGCGCCATATACGGCGGCTCGACATAGCGCCTCGAGCTGCGTGCGAAACGGCTCCGGTCTGGCGAGAGAGAGCCGGATGCCGCGCAAGCCCAGGAACGGATTCGCCTCATGCTCCAACGTGAGGCCAGGGATCGGCTTATCGGCGCCGGCGTCGAGGGTTCGAATGGTCACCGGCTTGCCGCCCGCCCATTCGGCGAGCCTTCGATAAACGCGATATTGCGTCTCCTGGTCCGGCAGTCCTTGGTTGAACAGGAACTCGGTGCGCACCAGACCGATCCCGTCGCAACAGGCGGGATCCAGGGCTTCTAGTTCGGCGGGATCGCCGATGTTTACGAAGACTGCGATCGGCGTCCCGTCGGCGGTGACCGCGGGCCGCATCCGGAACGCGTCCAGGGCGCTCCGCGAGCGTCTCGCCGCTCGCGCGCGCGCCGCGAAATCCTCGCGAGTCGCAGGTTCCGGATCGAGACAGAGCGTCGCGCTTTCGCTGTCGATGAGCGCTTCGGTTCGATGGGCGACGCCGCCGAGATCGAAGGCGAGGCCGACGATCATGGGCACTCCGCGCGCTCTCGCGAGAGTGGCGACGTGACCGGAGGCGCTGCCGCGCGTCAAGGCGATTCCTCCCCCGCCGCTCCAATCCGTGGCGAGAAAACGCGAAGGCGTCAGGTCTTCGCCCACGAGGATCGCGCCCGAGGGAAGGCGACTGTCCGTCGCGGCGCCGGAAAGCGCCCCGAGCACCCGATCGCGCATGTCGCGCAGGTCGCTCGAACGCGCCCTGAAATGCTCGTCCTCGGTCGACTCGTACTCGAGTATCTGATCGTCCAGCGCCGTTCGCCACGCGCGATCGGCGGTCGCTCCGACTTCGATCGCGCTGAAGGCGGCCGCCGCCAACGTCTCATCCTCGAGCATGGCAATCTGAAAGGCGAGAATTTCGGCGCCGTCGCTTTCGGCTCGGGCGGCGAGGTCCGAGAGCTGGTGGAGCGCCGAAGCGATCGCATTGCGCAACGCCTGCGCCTCGGCCGCCGGTTCGCCGGCGCCGCGCGCTCCGCCAGCGGCATTCAACAATACGGCGAGCGGACCGGCTGCAAAGCCGCCGGAGGCTACCCTTCCGCTAAAGCGAAGTTCAGCCATGCGCGCTCCCGGGCCGGCCTTCGTGATCCAATTCGTCCTCATGGAAGTTCAGCGCAACGAGAGCGCCCAGCGCGGCCAGCGCCGCGTGCGCGTCGGGGCCGGTGGCGCGAAAATGCAGAATCGTGCCCTTGGCCGCCTTCACGGCCATGACCTTGACTATGCTCTTGGCGTCGACCCAGGGGCCGTCCTCCGCAGGCGCGAGTTCGATCTGTGACTCGAATTTCTTGGCCAGCTTGGTGAGCTTGACCGAAGGACGCGCATGCAACCCGATCCGATTGGTCAGCGCCGCCGACGAGGTCGCTGTGAAATCATCCATTTTCAATGTCTCGATTCTTTCCGTCGCTGGGAGGCGCCGCGCGACCAGCGGCGATCGCCTCTGTCTCGCTCGCCGAAGATCACGGCGACAATTCCTCGGCGGTGCGCCTCACGGCGGCAAGACTGGCGCCGCCCGAAGCCTCGGTCGCGGCGATCACCGCCCCCTCGACGATCGGCGCGTTACAGATGACGACGCGACCTCGCTTGTCCTCGGGAAGCATCTCGATCGCCATCTCGCTGTTGGTCTCAGCACCGCCGAGGTCGATGAGAATCGCGACGCCCGCCTCCGACCAGGCCCGGTGAATGGCGTCGGTGATCGCTTCGAAGCTCGTGCCTAATCCGCCCGAGGGGTTGCCTCCCGTCCAGGCGAGCGGAACCTCCTGACCGACCATCTGCCGCACCATGTCGGCCGCGCCCTCGGCGACTTTCGGCGAATGCGATACGATGACGATGCCGACATTGGCCATCAGGCTTTCCCCCATTGATCGCAGAGCGCCGCGATCATCAGCGACGACGACCGCGCGCCGGGATCCATATGGCCGATCGATCGCTCGCCGAGGAATGAAGCGCGACCGCGGATCGCGCGCATCGCGATTGTCGATTTCGCCGCCTCCGCGGCGGCATCCCGGACGGCGTCCGCATCCCCGCCGGCGGCGAAGGCCTCATACGCGGGAATGAGCACGTCCAGCATCGTTTTCTGACCGACGTCGCTCTTGCCTCGGGCGCGGACCGCTGCGATCGCCGCCGCGAACGCGGTCGTCGCGCCAGTTCGCGACGGCTCCGCCGGCCATTCCTTGGCCAAGGCGAGGAACAGTGTGCCGTACAGTGGTCCGGAGGCTCCGCCCACCTTCATGACGAGCTTCGCGCCGACCGCTTTGGCCATTTCCGGCCAATTCAGTTGCGCGAGCGAATCGATGTCCTGAAGGACCGCTTCGAATCCCCTGGTCATGTTGAGACCGTGGTCGCCGTCGCCGATGGCCGAGTCGAGCGCGGTCAACTCGTCGGAATGAGCGATCACGCTGTTGGCGACGGCGGCCACGAGTCGACGCCTCCGCTCGATCTCGCCCAGACGAGCCTCGTCCTCGCCGCATCGCTCGTCCTCGTTCCGTGCGTCCGTCATGTCGCGACCCGTGCACCGTTGCGGTCGAAGAACAATGGGTTCACCAAAACGACGCCGACGTCGTCGCCGACGGCTAGGCCTGCGTCGGGATCGACGAGCGTAACCACGTCGTGCTGTTCGATCGTAATGTGCAGATGATTCTGATCGCCCAGGTGTTCGATCCAGGTAACCTGTCCATGCGCCGCCGCGCCCTGCGCCTTGGCGATGCGCAGATGTTCCGTGCGGGCGCCGATCGTCGCTGCCTCGGGCGGCGCGGGCAACCCCGGCAACAATTGTCGGGGCATCAGATTGATCGCGGGCTGGCCGAGACGCGCGGCCACGTACAGACTGTTCGGGTTTTCGTATATCTGCCGGGGAGAGCCGATTTGCGCGATGCGCCCCGATTCGATCACTCCGATCGTCGTTGCCATCGTCATGGCTTCGATCTGATCATGGGTAACGTAGAGAAAAGTCGCGCCCAACTCGATCTGTATGCGCTTGAGCTCTAGTCGAAGCTCGGCCCGCAGCTTCGCGTCCAGCGACGACAGCGGCTCGTCCATGAGATAGATCGAGGGGCGGCGCACCAGCGCGCGGCCGATCGCCACGCGCTGCATCTCACCGCCGGACAGGTTGGTCGCCCGATTGCCGAGTTTGCCCCCGATGCGAAGCAGCGCGGCCGTCTCCGTCACTTTCCGCCGGACTTCGGCCTCCTCGGTGCGTCGCGTCGGGGAACGCAGCGGAAACGCGAGGTTGTCGTAAACGGACAGATGCGGGTAGAGCGAGTACTGCTGAAACACGAAAGCGACATCCCGCGCCGCAGGCGGAGATTTTGTCACATCGCGCTGCCCAATCACTATCTGCCCACGATCGGGCGTTTCCAAACCCGCGACCAGCCGGAGTGTCGTTGTCTTGCCCGCGCCCGTCGGCCCGAGCAGCACGACGAACGAACCGTTCTCGACATCGAGAGACAAATCATCCACGGCGATGTTTTCGCCGAAGCGCTTGGTCACGCCCGCGAGTCTGACGTCAGCCATGGACGGTCTCCGTACTGAGAGCCGTCGCGACCGCGCGTCCGCTCGCCTTTTCGAACAGGGAGAGCTTTTCGGGTCGAAAGGCGAGGCCGAGGCGGTCGCCGATCCGCACTTGGAACCCGGCCGAGACGCGCGCCCGCAAAGTTCCGTGCTCGGTCGTCAAGGTGACGATCTGCGTCGTCCCGAGATACTCCGCGCCGAATACGGCGCCGCGCAAGGGGCTCGAATCCGTGAACTGAACCTCTTCCGGCCGAACGCCCAGTATGAGTTCGCTCTCGCCGAGGCTTTCGCGGAGAGTCGGAACGGCGACCACGTTTTCGCCAAGCATGATTGTCGCGGAGCCCTTCTCGAGCCGGCCGCGAAAACCGAGAAGGTTCATAGGCGGCGAGCCGATGAAATCGGCGACGAACATGCTCGCCGGCCTGTCGTAGATTTCGCGCGGCGCGCCAACCTGTTCGACCACGCCGCGATTCATCACCGCTATTCGGTCGGCCATCGACATCGCTTCGAGTTGGTCGTGGGTGACATAGATCGTCGTCGCCTTTAGGCGATCATGCAGGGCGCGCAATTCTCCCGTCATCACATGCCGAAATTCGGTGTCGAGGGCGCCGAGCGGTTCATCCATCAGGAACGCCTTGGGTTCGCGCACGATGGCGCGCCCGAGCGCCACCCGCTGGCGATCGCCCGAGGACAGACCGGAGACCGAGCGGTTCAACAGATGTTCGATCTGCAAGGTCCGCGCGACCTGCGCGACCCGCGCGAGGCGTTCCGAGCGGCCGACGCCCTGCGTCTTCAGGGGGAAGGCTATGTTCTGCCTGACGTTCATGTGGGGATAGAGCGCAAAGAACTGAAATACGAACGCGATGTCGCGCTGAGCCGCGCGACGAAACGACACGTCCTCGCCGTCGAGCAGAATTCGCCCCGATGTCGGCAGCTCGAGGCCGGCGATCATTCGCAGGGTCGTGGTCTTTCCGCACCCGGAGGGTCCCAGCAGACAGAAGAACTCGCCGCTCTGGACGGTGAAGCTGGAGCCCTGGACGGCGACGAAGTCGCCGAAGGCCTTGTGCAACTTGTCGACTTCGATCTTCGCCACGGCGTCGCCCCTCAGTTTGGAAACTTGGTGACGACGACGAACATCACGGTTCCCGCGAGAATCGTGACGAACGAATAGGTGTAGAACGCCAACACGAAAGGCTGACACAGCATGACGACGCCGAGGGCGATCACGCCCGTCGCGAAGTTCTCCCATGGGCCGCGGCGAAACGCGCGGCGGAGCGACGACGTTTTCTTTGAGGTCTCGCGAGCCGCGGCGGTCATCTGCGCACCGCTCCGAAGGTGATGCCGCGCAGCAAATGCTTGCGCAGCAGCACGGTGAAAGCGACGATCGGAATCAGGAACAGGGTCGTCCCCGCCGCGACCGCCGGCCAATCCTGCCCACCTTCGCCAATAATGAAGGGAATGAAGGGCGGGGTGGTTTGCGCCTCGCCGGACGTCAGCAGCACCGCGAAAGCATATTCGTTCCAGGAAAAGATCAGGCAGAAAATCGCGGTCGCGGCGATTCCCGTCGCGGCTTGCGGCAGCACGACCTTGCGAAAGGCCTGCAGCCTCGTATAGCCGTCGATCATCGCGGCTTCCTCATATTCGCGCGGAATTTCGTCGATGAAGCCCTTGAGCAGCCAGACGGCCAGAGAAACGTTGACGGCGGTGTAGAGCAGGATCATGCCCAGTTTGGTATCGGTCAGCCCCAACTCTCGGTACATCAGATAAATAGGAATCGCGACCGCGATCGGCGGCATCATTCTCGTCGATAGGATGAAGAACAGCAGATCGTCCTTCAGCGGGACCTTGAAGCGCGAAAACCCGTAGGCGCTCATCGTCCCCAGAATGACCGCGAGCAGGGTCGAACCAAACCCGATGATGATCGAATTGATGTAGCGCGGAAGGTACTTCGAAGGCCCCGCGATCACCATGTTGTGCGATCGCACGAGGCGGTCGTACCAGGCGGTGGCGGGCGGCAGGGTCGCTATGAATTCCGAAGTCTGCCGCGTTCGCGTCGTGAACAGGTTGACGTAACCTTCGAGCGAGGGCTCGAAGAGAATTTTCGGCGGATAGCTGATCGAATCCGGAGGCGTCTTGAAGCCGGTCACCACGATCCACAGCAGGGGGACCATCGATACCAGAGCGTAGGCGATCACGAGCACGCCCGCGATCCGTTTGGCGGCTCGGCTCGGCTCGACGACCGAATGCGCCGTGGCGAGGCCGTTCATTTCTGCTTCACCTGGTTCAACGCCCGGACATAGATGTTCGCGAGGCCGAAGATCGTGACGAACAGAATGACCGCGAACGCTGAGGCGTAACCGGTCGTCCACTTCTCGAAGGCCTCGCGTTTCAACGTGATTGACGCCAGCTCCGTGGTCGAACCGGGTCCTCCGTTCGTGAGCAGGTTCACCATGTCGAACATCTTGAAATTTTCGATTCCCCGGAACAGCACGGCAAGCATGATGAACGGCAACGACATCGGCAGCGTGATCGACCAGAATTGCCGCAACGCCGACGCGCGATCGACTTCGGCCGCCTCATAGATATATTCCGGGATCGAGCGAAGTCCGGCGAGGCAAATCAGCATGACGTAGGGCGTCCACATCCAGACGTCGACGATTACTATCGACCACGGCGCCAGCGTCACGTCGCCGATCATCTGGAACGACGACGGGCTCACCCCGAGAATGAACCCAATGACATAATTGAATAAACCACTTTGTGGCTGGTATAAGAAGGTCCAGAAATTGCCGACTACCGCCGGAGAGAGCATCATCGGCACGAGGATAACGGTTGTCCAAAAACCATGCCCGCGAAACTTGCGGTCGATCAGATAGGCTAACATGAAGCCGAGCACCGTCTCGATCGCGACCGTGGTAAGGACGAATCGGGCCGTGACCTGCATGCCGTGCCAGATATCGGGATCGGTCAACAGATCGGAGTACCGCTCCAGTCCGAGCCAGCGCAGCGGCGCGTTCGGTTTGTTCGCCTTGTAGTTCGTGAAGGATAGCCGAATCGTCCAGATCAGCGGAAAAATATTGATCGCCAACAACAGCAGAATCGTCGGACTTATGAACGCCCAGGCGATCGCCGGATCGGAGAGACCGCGCGGCGCGCGGCTCGCCATCCGAGACGTCCGCTCCGCGGTGCGCTTCTCCAACGCTTGGGCGGGTTGCGAGTCCAACGTTCATCTCATGATTCTAGAATCTGGAAAGCGATGGCCCCGTTTCCCCAAAGCGGCGAAACGGGACCCCGCGTGGCAAGTCCGATGACCTAGTTGATCTTGCCTTCTTCCTTGAAGACCTTCTCCCAATCCTTGACGAGCAGATCGAGCGCCTCCTTAGCGGTCCCCTTGTCGGCGACGACGTAGTCGTGAACCCGCTTCTGCATGTCGAGCAGCAGTTCGGCGTAAGAGGGTTCGGCCCAGAAATCCTTGACGATCGCCATCGATTTCAGGAACTCCGGCGCGAAAGGAGCGCTCTTGGGAAAGCCGGGCGCCTCGACCACGGCCCGCAACGCCGAATAGCCGCCGATCTCCCACCACTTCTGCTGAACCGCGGGCTGCGCGAACCATTTCACGTATTCCAGAGCATCGTCCTTCTTGTCGGAATAGGAGACCACCGAGAGTCCCTGTCCGCCGAGCTGGGTGAATTGCTTGCCGTCGACCGCGGGGTTGACGAAGAAGCCGATCTTGTCGCCGCCGACATTCGGATCCTTGTAAAGGCCCGGGAAGAAGGCGAACCAGTTCATCTGCATCGCAACCTGGCCCGACTTGAACGCGTCAAGGCCTTCCGACATGTAGGCGTTGCTCATGCCGGGCGCCGTGCAGCACTTGTAGAGCTCCTTATAGAATTCGAGTCCCTTGACCGCGCCGGGCGAATTCACGACGCCTTCCATGTGATAGGGCTTCTTCGAATCTTCGTAGTCGAAGCCATAGTCATACATCACGTTGGTGACGCCCATCGTGATGCCCTCGGAGCCGCGCTCGGTGAAAATATAGGCGCCGTAAACCTTCTTGCCGTCGATCTCGCGGCCCTGGAAGAATTCCGCGATTTCCTTCAGCTCCGCATAGGTCTTGGGTGGCGCAAGGTCGCGATGGTATTTCTTCTTGAAGTCGGCCTGGATCTCGGGGCGTGCGAACCAATCCTTGCGATAGGTCCATCCGACCGCGTCGGCCATGCCCGGAAGCGCCCAGTAGTTGGGCGTGTTCTTTGGCCATTCGGAATAGCCGACGACGGTGGCTTCCATGAAGTCGCTCATCTTGATTCCTTGCTTGTCGAAGAAATCATTCAACTTCACGTAGTGGCCGTTCTCCGCCGAACCACCGATCCATTGACTGTCGCCGATTATGAGGTCGCAGAGTTTGCTGTGGGTATTGAGTTCGTTGAGGAATCGATCGGCGTAGCTCGTCCAGGGGACGAACTCGTATTTCATCTCAATTCCTGTCTTCGCCGTGAAGTCCTTGCCCAGTTCAACGAGTGCGTTCGCCGGATCCCACGCTGCCCAACATAGGGTCAGCGATTTTGCTTGCGCGGCGTTTATGGGCGACGCGATCGCCAAACCAGCGGCGACCATTCCTGCCAATGCCAAGGCTCGTGTCATGATGGCTTCCTCCTCCGAGCTGTCAACTCATCACAGCGGTCGCCGCTCGAAAGAGCGCACCGCACATACGACTCCGCGGTCGAATGTTGGGTAGATAGCGGGTTCCTCCTGACGCCAGGATATGCATCCCCGGCGAGTTCATTGCGTTTATTAAACTGCCAATCACTAAACATTGCAAGCGCTTTTTTTCACGCAAGTTCGAGCACGCGCGTTTCGAGCGAGAAGGCAGGAATCCGCGCCGCCGAAATATCCGGGGCCGCGGCGCCACAAGACCCGGCGGCGGGCGCGCCGCTCGCTTTTGTCTTCAGGCCAAATTGTTTGTAGCTACCGTATCAGCGACGAGCTTTGTCGGTGCGTAGTGGCCGCCTCAGCGTCCCAGCCATTGCGAATGACGTTGTAACCCTCGCGATAGACTTGCGTCGGCGTCGGGAAGAAATCGCGCCAGACGCGCGTCGCCGCGGCCAACGGCGGCAGGGCGCGCCCAAAGGCCTCGATCGTCAGCCAGCCGTCATAGCCCGAGCCTTTCAATGCCCGGAACGCCGCGGCGAAATCGATATGTCCGCGCCCCGGCGTGCCGCGATCTTTTTCGGCAATATGCACATGGGAGAGATGTCGACGGATGGCCCCGATCGCCTCGATGGGATGCTTTTCCTCGATGTTGGCATGAAAGGTATCGTACATGCCGGAGACGTTCGGATGGCCCACCGCGTTAAGATAGGTCGCGAGGTCGGCCATCCTCGTCAAAAAATAGACCTCGAATCGATTGATCGCCTCGACGGCGAGGGTGACGCCGCGCGCGCGCGCCATCTCGCCGGCTGCCTGGTGAAAGGCGACGCCGCGTCGACGTTCCTCCTCGGTTGGCGCCGCTCCGGAGAAATGGCCGAGCGTCGAGTGGAGTGGCCCGCCGACCAATTTCGCGCCCATCGCCTCGGTGCATTCGAATACCCGTTCGATATGCTTCAGGGCGGCCGCGCGCTGCTCCGGCGTCTCGCCGATCGGGTTCATGTCGACGCTGGGGAAAAGAGCAATTCCCGTCGAATCGAGACCGAGCTGCCGCAGGCGGCGCCCGAGTTTCTCGTAATGAGCAGGCTCCCCCTCGAAGATCGGAATCTCGACGCCGTCATAGCCCGTCCGCTTCAGATCCTCGAGGACAGGCCAATGTTCGGGTTGGACGTGGGCGGTCCACAACAGCATGTTAAAACCGATTCTCACGTCATCCCCTCCTCTGGGCGCTTCGCGATTCGGCGGCCGAACGAAGACGCGAACCGAGTTCATTCCCAAACGGCATAGTTATCGCGATGGCGAGCCGCCCGTCAGTCGCGCGGATAATGGGTTCAGACGAGTTTGAGGGTCGTAAAGCCAGGAATCTGTTGGCTGAACGCGCGATCGAGATGATTAATACTGGTAAAAATGCTCCCGAGCCGAGGCG
>DASXYQ010000034.1:0-8725 GCA_036502445.1 Roseiarcus sp.
TTTTGTCGCCGTCTTCGTGAAGAGCCGTGAGTTCATCGTGGATTATAGGAAAAGGATTTGCGATAATACGACCGTATACAATGCGTTTTCAGTCGGGGAGCATGGCGTTCGCGATCACACCGAGCTTTCCGAACCGAAAAAGAGGAGGCTCAAACTGAAGAAAATCCTGTCTTTGGCTGGGCGGTAGAGCGATTCTACTCCTCGATCGAGCGATTTGACAGATGGACCGCATCGTCTCGCTCTATTGGGACAACATCGACCCGCGCGTGGTGAAGGCGCAGCGCGAGGTGTTCGCGCATTTCGGCTTCGCGATCGATCAACGCGAGCGCACCGGGCTCGACCACGGCGACTTTCTCGACGCCTTCATGGCCGAAATCGCCGAGTACGATGTCGCGCTGCTCATGGACATCGACTGCTTTCCAATTAACCGCGAGATCGTCGACCGCGCGTTCGCGGCCGCCCGCGCGGGCCGGATATTCGGGTGCACACAAGCGACGAGCCACGTCGATTCCGATCGGCTGTTCGTCGCGCCGATGTTCATGGCGATTTCCCGCCGCACATGGGAAGGGCTCGGGCGACCGAGCTTTCGCCCCGACGCGAGCCACGATGTCGCGCAACGTCTGAACGAGGTGGCGACGGCGGCGGGCGTCGGCATCGATATGCTCTATCCCTGGGGATGCATCGTGCCCAAATGGCGCCTCGGCGAAATCGCGCTCTACGGGATCGGTACGTTCTACCGAGGCGGGGTGTTCCATCTCTTCGAATCCCGCAAGACGCCGTTCAGCTTCATTCTGTACGACGTGGCGCAGTCGGTTGTGAACGATCGTCCGGTCGACTACATCGGCTTGATGGAAAAGGCTCTGTCGCGACGAGGAAACCAGCGCTGGGCGCGCCGCTTCACGCGCTGGCGCAAGGCGATCTGGTGGAAGCGTCTGCGCAAGCGCTTCGGCTGGTCGTGATCCCGATCTACGTCATCAATCTCGCGCGCAGCCGCGAGCGCCGAGCGTGGATGGAAGCCGAACTGGCGCGCGCCGGGGTCGAGGGGATTTTTGTACGGGCCATCGACGGGCGACGCTTCGGCGAGCGTTGCGCCAGCGACGCACGAGGCGCGCTGTCCAGGGCCGAAGCGTCGCTGATACTCAGCCATCGCAAGGTCTGGCGAATCTTCCTCACGAGCGGCGCCGGCTACGCGGTCGTGCTCGAGGACGACGTTCACCTCGGCCGGGATTTCAAGCCGACCCTCGATCTCGACTGGAGCCGCTGGCGTTTCGACGCCGTCAAGCTGGAGACGCTGTTTCACGAGGTCTGGCATTCGCGCCGGAGCGAGCCGGCGGGCGCGCGTCGGCTGCATCGCCTGGGCGCGGAACACCTGGCTTCGGCGGCCTATCTCCTCACTCGCGCGGGCGCGCGCAAACTGCTCGCCGCGACGCGTCCGCTGGCCGAACAGGTCGACCAGACGTTGTTCGGACGCCGCGCGATCTGGGAGGGCGAGATCCGGGCGCTGCAACTCGTTCCGGCGATCGCGGTGCAAGACACCATGCGCCCCGATAAGGCGGCGCGCCGCGAGTTGGCCAGCACCCTGCACGAAGAGGACCGCAAGCGGCTGGCCGAGCGGGTCCGACGCGAGAAGCCGCGCGGACCCGACCGTTGGCGGCGCGAGGCGCGGCGTCTGGCCGATCAGATCCGCCGCTGGATCCGACTAGCGCCGACGATGCGCCGGCGACGCATTCCGTGGGAGTGAACGGCTCATTTGGCAGTGGGCAGTGAGAGTAGCGACACGGAGGTGCGAATGGCGAAATCAGCCCTCCCATTGGCCATTCGCTTCCAACCGATTGAGCGCGCCAGTCACAGTTCGCCCGCCGCCAGGCGGCCTTGGCGCCTTGGCCCGCGATCTTTCAGTTTCCCCACTCGAGAGTGCAGATCGAAACAAGTCGTCGTAGCCCATTGATAACAAAGAGCGGCGCTGCTCACGCGATGATATCGGGCGTAACCGAATCCTCGAGCTGGCTCAATTTGTCGCGCAGGTGCAGTTTTCGCTTCTTGAGCCTCTGCACCTGCAATCGGTCGGCCTGGCCGGATTGCAGCAGCGCGTCAATAGCGGCGTCCAGGTCGCGATGTTCCTGCCGCAGCAGCTCGATATGGCGCAGGATCGCCTGGCGTTCTTCGTTGGTCAGTTCTTCTTGCGGCATGTCCCGCGCCGTCCAACAGCCCGCGCGACGCGGGCGCCCACGCCTGGACTATGCGGGCGCCGGCTGCGGCGCGCAAGAGCGGCTGCCGCAACGACAATTATTGCGACAAAGATTGATCGATCGGGGAAGCTTTAGATCACCTCGAGTAGTTTCCCCTCTTTGCGCATGCGCGCTTTTTGTGTCACAATTCCGTCGTTGAAAACCCCACAGGGAGTTCGCCATGTCGGTCGAATCGCATTTGTCGGAACTCGTGCGTCGCCATCAGGCCATCGAACAGGCCATCGCCCAAGAAGCGGCGCAACCGTCAGCGAACGATTTGAAAGTGCATGAACTCAAGCGAAAGAAACTCCTGATCAAAGACGAAATCGAAAAGTTGAAGCAGGGAGCCCCCCGCCCGACGCACCACTGAGTCGAACGGAGGCCCATCTACCGGTTGCGTAGGCGTCGCGTAAACAGGTATATATAACCGCCTGGTCGTATTAGACAATCGCGACGCCCCGCGCCTCCGACAGCTGGATAAATCGCCGAGCGCCGCGATCGCGACGCGCGCCAGCAGGTTTGTTTGTGCGCTCGCTCAGCCGGGAAAGGCGTCGCGCCATTCGGCGATCACGTCCGCGTCGATTTCGCGCGCCGCTCGACGGCGCGCGAGGGCGCCCCACTCCTCGGGCCGGCAAAGCCGGCCCAGCGCCCAGACCGCGGCGCCGCGCACTGCTGGCGAATCCGAATCGAGCGCCGCCTCCGCGGCGTCCATCAAGTTGCGATCGCCGGAGTTGCCGATCGCGATCATGACGTTGCGTCGGAACCGCTCGAAGCCGATGCGTTTGATCGGGCCTCCCGCGAATCGCTTTCGGAAGCCGGCATCGTCGAGCGCGGCGAGTTCGGCGAGCGGCGGCGCCCCGAGATCCGCGCACGCCACGAGTTTGGCCTCGCGCGCATCTTTCGCGAACTTGTTCCAGGGGCAGACGGCGAGGCAATCGTCGCAGCCATAGATGCGGTTGCCGATCGCGGCGCGAAACTCCCGCGCGATCGGGCCTTTGTGTTCGATCGTCAGGTACGAGACGCAGCGGAGCGCATCGAGCCGATAGGGCGCCGGGAAGGCCCGCGTAGGACAGACATCGAGACATGCGCGGCACGAACCGCAATGGTCCTGTTCGGGGGCATCGGGCGGCAGGTCGATATCGCTGAAGATCGCGCCCAGAAACAGCCAGGAGCCGAATTCCCGGCTCACCAGATTGGTGTGCTTGCCCTGCCATCCGATACCGGCCGCCGCCGCCAGCGGTTTCTCCATGACGGGAGCGGTATCGACGAAAACTTTGACCTCGGCGCCCACCCCGGCTGCCGCGACGAGCCAACCCGCGAGCGTCTTCAGGCGCCCCTTGATCACTTCGTGATAGTCGCGATGACGCGCGTAGACGGAAATCGCCCCGGCGCCGGAGCGACGTGTCGCCTCGAGCGGATCATGGGCGGGGCCATAATTCATGGCCAGCATCACGACGCTGCGAACGCCGGGCCATAGCGTCTTGGGATCGGCGCGGCGCGCGAAGGTCTCGAGCATCCAGGCCATCTGCCCATGCTGCCCCTCGGCGAGCCAAGCCGCGAGATGGCTGCGCGTGGTCTCGCTCAGCTCGGGCGCGGCGATGCGGCACGCATCGAAGCCGAGCGCCCTCGCCTTCGCCTTCAGACCGTTCAGAAGTCGAGATCGGCGTAGGTCGGGCTCGGCGGCATCGCCGGCAGGCGCTCGGCCAGGAGCGGCCGGAACGAGGGCCGCGACTTGATCCGGGCGTACCAGGCTTTGGCGGTCTCGTTCTCGCTCCACGACGCGTCGCCCAGATAATCCACGCAGGACAGATGCGCCGCCGCCGCAAGATCGGCGTAGCTGAGGCGATCGCCCGCGAGCCAGTTCCGGGCGCCGATGAGGTGCCCGATGTAGCGCAGATGATAGCGCAGATTCGCGCGCGCCGCGCGCACCGCTTCCATTTCGGGTCCCCCGCCGCCCTGGGCGCCCGAGCGAAAGCGCTTGTAGATTTTCTCGGTGACCAGCCATTGGCTGACCTCGGCGAAGAATTTTCCATTAAACCAGCGCGTCAGCCGACGAACTTCCGCCCGATCGGCGGGGTCCTCGGGCATCAGCCGCCGGTCGGCGAGGTCGAGGCCGCACGTTTCGTCGAGATATTCCACGATCACATCGGCGCCGCAGAGGATGGGCCCGTCGTCCTCGATCAAGACCGGCGTCGCGCCTTCCGGGCAGAACAGCAGGAATTCGCGCCGCCGCTCCCAAACCCGCTCCTCGATCAGTTTCGGCTCCAGGCCGTGCTCGCTGAGCGCCAGCCGTACGAAACGCGAGTGCGGACAAAAGGGATGATGATAGAGCGTGACCATGGGGCGCCGAACGCAACGGAATGTGCGCGCTCTAGTTTTGACGGACCGTAGGTTAAGCCAGAGTTAACGACTCGGGCGGCCGTAAGCTCGACTGCTCGTTCGAGCACGGCTGCCCCCGCGCGCCGCTCGCCTCGCCCGGAGAGCCTCACCCCTCGGCGGCGCCGCGCAACTTGCTGCCGGACCGCGAAGGAGTAGGCTGACCATCGCGGTGGTGCGAGCCGTGGAAACCTCGCAACGAAAACCGCCTCTCGTGTAGCCACGGCTGGATTCCCGCTTGCACTGAGATGGCAAGTGTTGGCTTCGTTGGTCGGAATGCAGCCGTGCTTGGCCGTCGCTCTACGCGTCCGGCCAAACCTCCTTCGCGATCTCGACGAGCCGGGCGATCTTGATCCACTGATCCGCTTCGGTCAGATCGTTGCCGTGCGCGGTCGAGGAAAAGCCGCATTGGTGGCTGAGCGCGCATTGCTCCAGCGGAACGTACCGCGTGGCCTCGTCGATGCGGCGCTTGACTTCGTCCTTGCCTTCCGCCGCCGCGTGCTTCGAGCTCATCAGCCCGAGCACGATCGTGACGCCCTTCGGCGCGAAGCGCAGCGGCGCGAAATCGCCGGAGCGCTCGTCGTCGTATTCGAGGAAGAAGCCGTCGATCTTCATCTCCCCGAGCAGAATTTCGGCGACCGGCTCATAGCCGCCCTGGGCGACCCAGGCGCTCTTGAAATTGCCGCGGCACAAATGCACCGATATTGTCATGTCCTTCGGCCGATCGCGGATCGCGTCGTTCACCAGCTTGCAGTAGAGCCTGACGAGCGCGTCGGGATCGTCGCCCCGGGCGACCGTGCGCTCGCGAATGGCGGGATCGCAGAGATAGGCCAAATTCGTGTCGTCGAGTTGCAGGTAGCGGCAGCCGCGGGCGGCGAGATCGGTGATCTCGGCGCGATAAGCCGCGCTCAGGTCTTCGTAGAAGTCGTCCAACCGGGGATAGACGCTGGAGCTGATCGCTTCACGACCGCCGCGGAAATGCAGCATCGAGGGCGCGGGAATGCAGACTTTGGCCGTACGCGAGGTGACACTCTCGAGGAAGTCGAAATCCGCCCCCTGAATCGCAGCGACATGCCGGACCTTGCCCTCCACATGCATCGTCGGCGGCTTGAAGCCGACCTCCGACCCATCGTCCTTGCGGAACTTGGCGACGAACTCGCCGTAATGGGTACGGACGCCTTCGAGCCGTTCGAGGAAATCGATGTGGAAATAGGTGCGGCGGAATTCGCCGTCCGTTATCCCCCTCAGCCCTGCCCGCTCCTGTCGCTCGACCACCTCGCGGATGCATTCGTCCTCGATCGCCCGCAATTCGGCGGCGCCCAGGTCCCCGGCGAAGGACTTGTCCCGCGCCTCCAACAGACGGCGCGGTCTCAGGAAGCTCCCGACATGGTCGGCGCGAAACGGCGGCTGCGGCATGGCTCCTCCCGGAGGCGGCTTGGATCGATATTAGAGGTCTTGTAGCAGAGGCGCCCGGTTTCGCAATCGGAGCGGCGTTGCCGGAAAGGGCGGCCTGAAGGCGGGAGCTAATTTACATTCCCCGACGGGCCAGAGTTCCCTGCTGGCAGGGAAAAATGCAGGGAATTTTCGCCGATTCGGCCGTTTTCGCGGAAATCTGTCTCGAAAAAGCCTGCAAATTCAGTGTGTTCGAGATGAATTCCCTACGCGGGGAGCAGGGAATTATTTTGCGCGAGCAGGGAATTATTTCCGCTTTTTCCCGGGAGCAGGGAATTTCGCAAAATTATTACTGACTGCCTCTGCGATAGGCCCGCAGCGCTCGTCCGAGACCCGTGGAAGACGCCTTTGTCGGCGCTGCCTCGGCGGCGCAGGTCGAATACACCCGCTCGACGGCCAAATGCCCGACCAGGCCGAGTTGAGCCTGGAGACGCTCGTCCGGACGCGCGGGCGCAACATGCCGCTCGCGGCCCTCGGCGACCGCAGATCGCGATTGAGCAAGCGATCGTGAATTGACACCGCCAGCACGGCTCGGTATTCGGCTCGGTATGGGGGTTGCGATCTCCCCACGAGGCGACATGCCGAAGAATCGCGTCCCGCCCCCCAGCGTGAGGACGCGTCGTGCCGTCGATAAACGCCATCTCCATCGAACAATTGACGCGCCTGATCGGCACGCCGAAATGTCCCGCGCTGATCGATGTACGTCCTGACGACGATTTCGCAGCTGACCCGAGATTGGTGCCCGGTTCTATCCGTCGCTCCTACGCCGGAGTTCGGCAATGGGCGCAAGAATTCCGCGAACGATCCGTCGTCGTTATTTGCCGGCGCGGCCAAGAGCTCGGTCACGGCGTCGCCGCCTGGCTGCGCCATGACGGCGTATCCGCAGACATACTCGAAGGCGGGTTCGAGGCGTGGCAGCGCGCCGAGCTGCCGCTCGTCGTCTCCGCGAAGCTGCCAATTCGAGACGAGCAAGGCCGCACCGTCTGGGTCACGCGCGAACGCCCGAAGGTCGATCGCATCGCGTGCCCTTGGCTGATCCGGCGCTTCGTCGATCCGGCCGCCGTCTTTCTGTTCGTCAAGCCCTCCGAGGTGGCTGCGGTCGCCAAATCCTTTCAGGCTACTCCCTTCGATATCGAAGGCGCGCCGTGGGGCCATCGGGGGGACAAATGCACTTTCGACGTGATGATCGAGGAGTTTGGGCTCGGCGTGAAGCCGCTGTTGCAGCTCGCGACGATCGTGCGCGCGGCCGACACGGCACGCCTCGATCTCGCCCCCGAAGCCCCTGGGCTTCTCGCCGCCTCGCTCGGTCTGTCGCGTATATATGACGACGATCTGGTGCAGCTCGAGGCGGGCATGACGCTCTACGACTCCTTTTATCGTTGGTGCCGGGACGCGACCGCCGAGACGCACAGTTCGCCGAACCCCAAGTCCCGGGGATCGAAGTGACCAACGCGCTTCGCCGCCCGGTCTCATCCGTGGGCCTTGGCGCTCGCCCTTTCAAGGACAGGCATGCCGCAACCGGTCGCCGAGGAATTTTCCTCTACGGAGCCGATTGACCAAAACGCTCGTAAACCAAATGGAGCTGACATGCGCGCGATAGCGACTGTACTGATCCCATCCCTCTTTTGGTTCTGCGTCACCCCGTCATGGGCGGCCGAACCGGATTGGACGAAGCTCGATACGATTTTCGCCCGTCCGGCGGCGGTGAGCGGCACGGTGCATCGCTACGGATTTCCCCGGCGGGACCTCAGAGTCACTCTTGACGGGGTAGAGCTCAAGCCGGGCTTTGCGCTGGGCGGATGGATCGCCTTCGAACCCATGGGCGACAAGGCGATGATGATGGGCGATCTCGTCCTCACCGAAGCGGAAATCAATCCGGTGATGGCGAAGCTCCTCGAGCAAGGCCTGCAAGTCACGGCTGTGCACAATCATTTGCTGCGCGCCGAGCCGCCTACTTTCTACATGCATGTCGCGGGAGTCGGCGACGCTGCGCAACTCGCTGGGTCCGTGCGCGTCGCGCTCGAACAAAGCAAAACACCTTTGGAGCCTGGCGCGTCGCCCGCGCCGGCGAGCGCCGAGCTCGGCATCGAGACAGCCGCGATCGACAGCGCGATCGGCTTCAAGGGCCGCAACAACGGCGGCGTCTATCAGTTCGGCGTGCCCCGGTCGGACAGTATCAAGCAGGACGGCATGGCGATCCCCGGAGCCATGGGAACGGCCATCGCCATCAATTTCCAGCCAACGGGGGAAGGCAAAGCCGCGATTACCGGCGACTTCGTAGCCCTCGCGAACGAAGTGAATCCGCTCATCAAGGCGTTGCGCGACAATGGCATCGAGGTGACCGCTATCCACAACCACATGCTCGACGATGAGCCGCGCGCCTTCTTCGTTCACTTCTGGGCGAACGACGACGCCGTGAGGCTGGCCAAGGGGCTGCGCGCGGCCCTGGATGCGGTGCACGTCGCCGCGAAGGGTTGAAAGGAAAGCGGCGTTGATCCGCGCTTTCGGATGGGAGGGGCCGACGCTGACGCGTTCTTGCGAGAGGGCGGACCTATCGGAGTTCCTTCGCGTCCTCGGCGGCGCTTTTTTTGCCCTGATGCTATTGGCGCTGCCGGTCCGGGCGGAGGATCAAGCCAGCCGCGCGGCGGCGGGCGGCCAAGCTGAAAAGG
>DASXYQ010000035.1:0-9276 GCA_036502445.1 Roseiarcus sp.
CCCAAAATAGGATAGGGCTTATTCCACAGAGCACTAAAAACGCCGTGGCGCAGGTGATACTGTGGGCGGCGTGTTGGGCGCTCATTACCTCAGCGACTATCGTGACACGCGGCTCGCCTACACGTCCGTCTGATCGGCCACGCGCGACGATGGGCGGCGGCCAGGGTGCGCGGATTTTGGGCTTTTCGTCCTTACGATGCCGGAGCGCTGCAACCGAGGGCGACGCCGATTGCTCCTGGGGTAACGGATTGCCCGAACGTCATGAAACCCGGTTCAGGCGGCCATGCACCGCTCGATGAACGAAACGAATGTGCGAGCCTTGGCGCTGGCGAGCCGCCCTGTCGGGTAGACGGCGGAAAGACTGGTTGCCGGCAAGCTCCAATCCTGCAAGATCGGCACGACCTTTCCAGATTTCAGCTCGGGCGAGAAGAGCCACTCCGAAGACACCGCCAACCCGAGGTCGCAAATTACCGCTTCCCGCAGGCCTTCCGCCTGAGTGACCTTCAACCGCCCCTGGAGAGCCACCGACACCTCTGCATCGGCCTTGCGAAATGTAAAGGAATCACGCCCGCCGCCCCGTGTAAGGATGATGGCCTGATGGCTTGTCAGCTCGTCGGGCGATTTTGGGGTTCCATGGCGCTGAAGATACGCGGGCGTGGCCACGACCATGCTGCGGCCCTCCGCGATCCGGCGGGCGGTCATGTTCGAATTCGGCATTGCCCCCGTTCGCAGCGCAACATCAACGCCTTCATTGACCAAATCCACATAGCGGTCGTCGAGGACGAGCTCCAGATCGAGATCTGGGTGTTTAGCCAAGAACACCGACAAGCTCGGAATGACGTGGAGCCGTCCAAAGCAGATCGATGCCGACACGCGAAGCTTCCCAGAGAGGCCGTTGGCGCTTCCTTGCGCCGCCATCACGGCCTCGTCGGCTTCCTCGATCGTCCGCTTGGCGCGCTCATAGAAGATCTGGCCGGCCTCGGTCGGGACTACACTTCGCGTCGAACGCAGCAGCAGGCCGACCCCCAGCCATTGCTCGAGCTGGACCACAGCCTTCGAGACGGCTGGCTGTTCGATACGTTGACGCCGAGCCACGGCTGAAAACGAGCCGGCGTCGACGACTCGCACGAAAATTTCTAGTGCCGCGAGCCTGTCCACTTAGCGCCTCGTTGGAATGAGTATCATCCTAATATAAGCTTTATACTAATATAAAGGGAATGATTGTTTTCCCCGCCGGCGGCGCATGCGCTTCGGTCGCTCAACGCGATCTCGCAACGAAGAACCGCTGGGCTCGGCCGCACCGTAATCCTAGTGTCCCCCTAATTCGTAATCCCGGTCAGCATGAGATTCGCTCCTGCACTGGCGATGAGGTCTCGTAGAAGCCTTGCAGGAAATGGAATCGGGCTTATGAGCCGATTGCGGGAGCGACGGAAATTCGGGGGTCGAACGATGTTGAGCCAGGAAGCTGTCGGCGATGACGGCAAGCTCGCGCCGGACGTGGCGGTCGAGCTGATCGCCGTCTTGGTCGCAGTTTCCGAGGGGAGGCCGCTCGTCATGACGATCGACGACGGCCGCGCCTTGCCGTCGGGGCCGCTCGAGGTTGGTCACCGCTCGTTGCAACCGGGGTTGCGCGCCTGGGTCGAGCGGCAGACGCGTCATCAGCTCGGCTATGTCGAACAGCTCTACACGTTCGCCGACCCGAATCGAAGCGGCGGCGCCGGGCGAAGCCGAACGATTTCTATCAGCTACCTCGGCCTGTCACGAGAAGAGAGGACCGCGGCGCCGCACGCGGCCTGGCGTCCCTGGTACGACTACTTCCCCTGGGAGGATCATCGCCAGGGCGCGCCCGCCATGATTGCGGGCGCGATCGCGCCCGAGTTGAAGCGCTGGGCCGATGCCGGCGATGCGAAGACGCGTGCGGCGCGCGCGCAACGCGCGGCCATCGATTTCGGCCTCGATGGACGGCGGTGGAACGAGGAACTGGCGCTGCAACGTTACGAGCTGTTGTACGAAGCGGGACTGATCCCCGAGGCGGCGGGCAAGGCCATCCCGGGAATCTCCATGATCGCCGATCATCGGCGCATCCTCGCCACCGGCATCGCCAGACTGCGGGCCAAAATCAAATACAACCCGGTCGTTTTCGAATTGATGCCACCGGTCTTCACCCTGTTGCAGCTGCAGCGCTGCGTTGAAGCGATCGCCGGCCTCAACGTGCACAAGCCGAACTTCCGCCGGCAGATCGAACAGCAGCAGTTGGTCGAGGAAACCGGCGAGACCGTGACCGAGACGGGGGGACGGCCGGCCAAGGCCTTTCGCTTCCGCGCGGCGGTGCGTGAGGAGCGCGCCGCATTTGGCGCGCGGCTTCCTCTCGTTCGGGCTTGACACGGCTTATTCTCATCCTAGCTATGCTCGCATATTCTCAATGTGAGTATAAGCCATGCTGCAAGCGCTGAATTCTCCACCTCCGGCTCGCGGGCTCTACGAACGGGTCTCGCGGGTCATCCCGGCGATCGAATGGCCGGTCTTCGAGCCGGACATCGAGGCAATTCTCGAGCTGAAGAAACGTCGAGACGCGGTGATCCTCGCGCACAACTACATGACGCCGGAGATCTTCCATTGCGTCGCCGACGTCGTCGGCGACAGCTTGGCGCTCGCGCGCGAAGCGGCCCGGATCGATGCCGGCGTCATCGTGATGGCGGGCGTACATTTCATGGCCGAGACCGCCAAACTGCTCAATCCCGGGAAAACCGTGCTGATTCCCGACCCGCTCGCCGGCTGCTCGCTCGCCGAGTCGATTACCGCCGCCGACGTGCGCGCTCTCCGTCTCCGCCATCCCGGCGTGCCGATCGTCGCCTATGTCAACACCTCGGCGGCGGTAAAGGCGGAAGTCGATATCTGCTGCACCTCGGGCAATGCCCGAAAAGTCGTCGAATCGCTCGGCGTCCGCCGCGTCATCATGCTGCCCGACAAATATCTCGCCGCCAACGTCGCCAAAGAGACCGAGGTCGAGATCATCCCATGGGACGGCGCCTGCATCGTACACGAGCGCTTCAGCGGCGCCGACGTCCGCCAGTTGCGCGAGGACCAACCCGGCGTCGTCGTGCTCGCGCATCCCGAGTGCCCCCCCGATGTCCTCGACGAGGCCGATTTCGCCGGCTCGACGGCGCAGATGTCGGCCTATGTCGGCCGCAACAAACCGAGCCGGGTCGTTCTCCTGACCGAATGTTCGATGAGCGACAACGTCGCCGTCGCGCATCCCGAGATCGAATTCGTACGTCCCTGCAATCTCTGCCCGCATATGAAGCGGATCACCTTGCCGGCGATCCGGCGGGCGCTGGAGACGATGCGGACGGAAGTGATCATCGATCCCGTGCTCGCCGCGCGCGCCCGGCTCGCGGTCGAGCGGATGGTGGCGCTGTGACGGCCGACGTGCGCGCCCTCGATGGGCGCATATTCATCATCGGCGCCGGGGTCGCCGGGCTGATGACCGCGCTGCACTTGGCGCCGCGGCCGGTAACGCTCGTCTCGAAAGGCCTCGTCGGCGCCGAGGGTTCGACACTTTGGGCGCAGGGCGGCCTCGCCGCTGCGGTCGGCGTCGATGACGGAGCGGACTTGCACGCCGCGGACACTCTGGCTGCCGGCGATGGTCTTTGCGACCCCCATGTGGTCCGGCGCTTCACGCGCGAGGCTCCCCGAGCAATCGAAACCCTCGCCCGTCTCGGGGTCGATTTTGACTGCGAAGCCGCCGGCGGATTGGCGCTCGGCCTGGAGGCCGCGCACTCTCGGCGGCGCATCGTCCACGCCTGCGGCGACGGCACGGGCCGTGAAATCATGCGCGCGCTGGTCGCCGCGGCGCGTCGGACGCGATCGATCGAGATTCTCGAAGGCTTCGAGGCGCGTCGTCTGCTCGTCGCCGACAATCGCGCGCGCGGCGTCGTCGCCGTCGGTGCGAGCGGTCCTGCGATCTTGGCGTCGAACAGGATCGTCATCGCAACCGGCGGCGTCGGCGGGCTCTACGAGTTCAGCACCAATCCGCGCGGCAGCTTCGGTCAGGGCCTTGCGCTGGCGGCGCGCGCCGGCGCGGAAATGGTGGATTTGGAATTCGTGCAGTTTCATCCGACCGCGCTCGATGGGCCGGCGAGACCCGCGCCGCTGGTGAGCGAGGCCGTCCGCGGCGAAGGCGCGATCCTCATCGACGAGACGGGCGAGCGGTTCATGGCGGGCGTCGCCGGCGCGGAGCTCGCGCCGCGAGACGTCGTCGCCCGAGCGATCTGGCGGCGCCTCGGCGAAGGCCATCGCGTCTATCTCGACGCCCGTGAAGCGCTGGGCGAGCGTTTCGCTGCGCGCTTTCCGGTGATCGCCGAGCTTTGCGCGCAGGCGGGGATCGATCCGGGCCGCAAGCCCATCCCCGTCCGCCCGGCCGCGCATTACCACATGGGGGGCGTCGCGGTGGACGGCGAGGGACGCAGTTCGATCGCCGGCCTATGGGTTTGCGGCGAAGCGGCATGCACCGGCCTGCACGGCGCCAACCGGCTCGCCAGCAACTCGCTGAGCGAAGCGGCGGTCTTCGCGCACCTGGTCGCGAGCAGCGTCGCGGCGGCGCCGGCCGCCCGTCGCGCCGCGCCGCGCGCGGTCCCGATTCCGCCGGCGCCCGAGCCCAGCGCCGCGAGGTCGATCCTGACGAATTCCGCCGGCGTATTGCGCGACGCGGAGGGGCTGCGCGCCGCGATCGCGGCGCTGGCGCCGCTGGCGGCGTCGCACGGGGCGAGCGGCGATCCGGCGGCGGTCGCGCTCATGATCGCCGTCGCGGCGCTGAGGCGACAGGAAAGTCGCGGCGCGCATTTCCGCACCGACCATCCGGCGAAATCGGGCGAACCGATGCGTTCGCGGCTGACGCTCGACGAGGCGTTCGCGGTCGCGCAACAGATCGCTCCGCGAGGGCTGACCAGAGAGGGCCTGATTCGATGAACCTTGCTCGCCTCCCGAACATAATCGTTGAACCGCTGGTGCGCGCCGCGCTCGCCGAGGATCTCGGTCGCGCCGGCGACATCACGACCGACGCCATCGTCCCCGCCGGGCTGACCACGTCGACCGCGTTGGTTTCGCGGCAGGACGGCGTCGTCGCGGGGCTGGATCTCGCGGCGCTGGCGTTCCTGCTGATCGATCCGGCGATCGAGATACGAGAGCGGCTCGGGGACGGCGCCCGCGTCGCGCCCGGCGTCGAGATCGCCAGCGTCCGCGGTCCCGCGCGCGGCATCTTGACGGGCGAGCGCGTGGCGCTGAATTTCCTCAGCCGGCTCAGCGGCGTGGCGAGCGCGACTGCTTCGCTCGTCGCCAGCGTCGCGCACACGAAGGCGCGGATCGTCTGCACCCGGAAGACGACGCCGGGGCTTCGCTCGCTGGAGAAATATGCGGTGCGCGCGGGCGGCGGATCGAACCATCGCTTCGGTCTCGACGACGCCGTGCTGATCAAGGACAACCACGTCGCCATCGCCGGCGGCGTCGTCGAGGCGATCCGCCGCGCGCGCGAGCATGTCGGCCATCTCGTCAAGATCGAGGTCGAGGTCGACACGCTCGTTCAACTCGAAGAGGCGCTCGGCGTCGGCGCCGACGCCGTGCTGCTCGACAATATGAGCCTGGACGATCTCGCCCGCGCGGTCGAGTTGATTGGCGGCCGCGCGATTTCAGAGGCCTCCGGCCGGGTGACCCCACAGAGCGCGCCGGCGATCGCGGCGACCGGCGTCGATCTCATATCCGTCGGCTGGCTCACGCACAGCGCACCCATCCTCGATATCGGCCTCGATCATCGGAGCTGAGCCAGCTTCGTTCATCATCGTTACTATTTTCCGTCATGGCCGGGCTTGTCCCAGGGACAAGCCCGGCCATGACGGACAGGGGCGCGGAGCGGCGCCAACCGTTTAGACTCTAATTCAAAGGGGTCGACGGAGAGGGCGGCGCGTAAGTGCTGCCCTCTTCGCTGTGCCTACCGTTCCGAGGTAAACACGACATCGTAGAGGCCCGGATGAGCCTCGCCCAAGTCCTTGTGATCGAGCAGTCCGGCATTGCGCAGCCGGTCAATGACGAGACGGGACGCCTCCAATCCCTCGCTTTGTGCGTAGTTCACCACACGCGTTCCGTCGTGGCTTCGGTGCAGGCTGGCGGACAGCCAACCGGGGGTATCCCGCGAGAACCGCGCCGCCTCGGTCAGATGATCGATGAGGGCTTGCTGTCCGCCCATCGGGACGGTGAAGACGTTGATCTGCGTGATGATGCCCGCGTTGGCGCGAATGATAGGCATGCGACTTCCTTTCGTTGAGTAGCGCAGCCGACCGACAGCGTGACACGCGAGACCTACGATTTGACGCGCCAAGCCGCCGGCGCGACTGCGCCAGTTGCTTGTCGCGGGTTCGCCCTTCGGGCGACACGGAGCCTTCTCGCGGAAGGGAGCGGGCTTACCGATGCCGCTCATGGTCCTTTTCGACGATGCAAATATACCAGATTTCGGCAAGCTCCGCAGCTTGCCTCCGCTCAAAAGCTCGGCTTCCGGTCGCCCTTTTACCCTATCAGACGCGACCGCCCGGTCGCCGGCCACGGACGCCGAGCGCGATCCAGAACGAAGCCTGGGCGGCGAGTCCGGCGCCGACCAGAACCAACGACGCCGCCAGCGCGGGATTGTCGCCGATGCCGGCGAGCGCGGTGCAGAGTGCGCCGACCGCCATCTGCACGAAGCCGTAGAGGCCCGAGGCCGAGCCGATGACACGAGGGTTGACGCTCACAGCCTCGGTCAACGCCATCGGCGAGGCGATCCCGGCGCCGAGCGTGAAGAAGAACATCGGCCCGACGCTCAGGACGACGCTCAGATGGCCGGAGAGAACGGCGGCGAGAAACGCGAAGGCGGCGAGGATGCTGACGAGGTTGGCGCCGACGAGCAGCCGCGGGATCGACGCCCTTCCCACGAGCCGGCTGGCGAGCGCGCTGCCGAGCCAGACGCCCCCGATCAGAACCGCGAGGTAGATGCCCACTTCATAGGCCGGCCGATGCAATTGATCGACGATGATGAACGGGGACGACGCGATGAAAGCGTACATCGCGGTCGTCGCGCAACCGCCGCCGATCGCAAAACCAAGAAACGCCGGCGAGCTCAACAGCCGCCGATAGTTCCGCCCGAGTTCGACGACATTCGCGTCCGCGCCGCCCGCCGCGGTCTCCGGCAGCAACCGCCAGGCCAAGGCCAAAAGGCTGGCGCCGAGCGCGCAGAGCAGCCAGAGGATCGAACGCCATCCCGTCGTCGAAGCCAGCGCGCCCCCGATCGCCGGCGCGATACCCGGCCCGAGCGTCACCATCAGATTGAGCAGCGCCAGCCGTCGCGCGGAATCGAGCGGCCCGGCGACGTCGCGAACCCTGGCGCGGCCGAGCGCGAGGCCGGCGCAGCCGCCGAGCGCCTGGAATAGCCGGGCCGCGACCAATGCATGGACGCTCGGCGCCAGGGCGGCGACCGCGCCCGCGATCGTATAGAGCGCGAGGCCGCCCATCAGCGTCGGCCGCCGCCCGAACCGATCCGACAGTGGACCATAAACGAGCTGGCCGACCGCGAGGCCGAGAATATAGAGGCTGATGGTCGCCTGCATCGCGCCGGCGCCGACGCCGAAGTCGCGCGCGGCGCTCGACAGGGCGGGCGCGAATATGTGCATGCCGAGCGTGCCGCTCAGCGTCAGCAGGGCGAGCAGCCAGAGCGGCGGAGCGCGCCTGACCTTCGCCGCCTGCGCGGCCGTCGGTTGGACGAAGGGCTTGTTCATCAGTCTCCGCTGTCATCGCCGAGAACGCGGCAGACATGCTCGAGCACCCCAACGGCGATGGCGACGTCCGCGTCGGCGACGTGGGCGAGGGCTTCGTTCCGAACTTCGCGCGCCACGCATTCGACGCGGGCGACCGTTTCCTCACCCAGCGCGGTCAGGACGATCGTCCTGGCCCTGCGATCCTCCTCCTCGCGGCGCTCGACGAGGCCGGCCGTCTGCAAGGCGTCGAGCAGCCGCACGACGGAGGATGAATCCAGCGAGAGTGAAGCGGCGAGATCCTTCTGGCGCATCGGCGCGGGCGCGCGGGCGACCCGCAGCAGCGGCAGCCAGCTCGCCTCGGTCAGCCCGAAAGGCTGCAGCCGACGATCTACCGCACGGCGCCAGCGACGCGCCGTCTGTGACAAGAGCGCCCCGAAGGGCGCCGGGATTTCGTTGGTCTCAATGGGCGCTGGCATGGCGAGAAAGATGACGGCCCATCCAATGACATAGCTTTAGATGGGATGCAATGTATGCGGGGCTCCCGCGGCGCGCGAATTGCTCGAACGCCCCAGGGATAGCGCGATCGAAATTCAAAGTCCCGCGATGCGCCGGCACAAGGCCGCGTTGGCCTTCCCGTGGTGGAAGAGTCCGAATTGCCCCAGGTTGGTTCTGGTTTGAGCTCGATCAGCCCATAAACGTCAAAACCGTCGGTGCGAGATATCCGAACGCCATCAATACCGCGCCGATCAACCCCAACAGGCCCGCGATCCACGCCAATATCGGCACGGCCGTAATAATGGACGCCGAAGCGAGCACGATCGCGATTTGCAAGGCGCCGCTGGCATATTCGAAATGCTCCAACTTGCGGTTCGACAATTCCCGCGATTCGGTGGCCGCCTTGGCGCGCTCCTGAATTTTGTCGAGGCTGTCGTCGGGGTTTTTTGTATCCTTTTCGAAATTGGCGACTTTGGCCTTCCAATCCGCAATCTGCTTCTCGACCGCTGCATGCGCCTTCTCGTCGGCCACCGTGGACGCGGTGGCTTCCAGGGCTTGCGCGGCGGTTTCGGCGATGGTCGAGCGTACTTTCTTGGCCTGGTAGAAATTGAACAGGTCGGACGATTGGATGTTCTGTTCTGTCGACAGGTGCTCGGCCTTCTTGGCGCCCGTTTCGGCGAGCGCCAAGAACAGAGCGAGAATCGCGATGAGCAGCGCGACCCTCTTGTCCTCAGCTTCGGTCGCGCCCTCCATCGCATCATCCGCGGGGTTACCCTTTGCCTCACCCAATTCTTCCTCCCAACATAGTTACTGTGCGTGCCTCGCAATCAGCGTGCTACGAAAAGAGCTCGCTACCGCTCCGAGGCGATGGGCTGATCCTGCGGGCGACGACACCCAATGCGTGCGTGATGACCGATGGATCGCCGTCCTCGAGAGCCGCTTCGACATAGGCGGCGATGTCCTCGGGAGTTGCGAGCAGTTCGGCCGAATCCCAAAGGGAAGTCTC
>DASXYQ010000036.1:0-11972 GCA_036502445.1 Roseiarcus sp.
CTATTTCAATCGCGGAATTCTGGCGACCCAGGCGACCGCCACAGCGCTGAACGACGAAAAGACCACGGGATCGATGGCCGACAAGCTCGATCGGCATATCGCCGTTCCCGGCGACCCTTTGCGGGTCGATCTCGCCGGCCAGTTGATCGAGGCGGTGACGACCCTTTCGGATGAAGCTTTGAGCGACGGCGGCGAGGTCTTTTGCGCGCTCTATGAATTCGACGATCCGGATGCCGTCGGGCATCTCGGCAAACTCGGGGACAAGGCCAATTTGATCTTGTCCAACATGCCGGGCGGCAAAGGCGAGAGCAAGACCAACGACACCTACGCGACGGATCGTGAAAAAATACGGGCGGACGGCGTCAACGTGGTCGATCGCTTCATGCCGAGCGGCCACATTGGCCACAACAAGTTCCAGGTGCTCGACAAGGACGGGCCGCAGGCGGTCCTGTTCGGCTCGACCAATTGGACGGACCACGCGCTATGCGCGCAGACCAACAACGCCGTCATCGCGCGCTCGCCCAAACTGGCGAGCGCCTACAGCGACTACTGGAACCGGCTAAAGGCCGATACAGATCCGCCCGGAGAAGGCGGCAAGGCGCGGCAATCCAGCGAATTTCGCGAGCGGAACGCCAAAAAGCTCGACCCGATCGCACTCGAGGACGGCAGCGGCGAGGTCGATCTGTGGTTCTCCCCCAACACGCCGCATGCGCGCGCGAGCAAGTCGGGACATTCGGAGGCTACGCCGCCTGACCTCGCCGAGGTTTTCCAGATCATCGCCAATGCGCAGCAGGCCATAGTATTCCTCGTTTTCGAGCCGGGCACGCCGAGCATCATCGAAACGATCGCGGCCGTGCAGAAAGCGAAGCCGTCGCTGTTCGTGCGCGGGGCGGTGACCGCATCGGGCGCCGCTGGGGAGTTCCATACCGCGATCAACGGCGACGGCGAGGCGCCGCCCAAGCATCACAAGGGCGATCCGCCGTTGCCCGAGGATTACCGCGTCATCTCCGCCCAAGGCGTCAACAAGAATGACGCGTTCGGCCAATGGGAGGCCGAACTCAATCAGGCTGGCCACGCCGTCATTCACGACAAGATCGTAGTCGTCGATCCCTTCTCGGATACTTGTGTCGTCGTCACCGGAAGCCACAACCTCGGCTTCCGCGCGTCCTACAACAACGACGAGAACCTGGCGATCATTCGCAATCATCGCGCCGTCGCCGAGGCCTACGCGGCGCATTGCCTGGACGTTTATGACCACTACGCCTGGCGCTATTATCTGAACACGGAAGGCGACAAGGCATGGCACTTCCTCGCCACGGATGATCATTGGCAGGACGGCTACTTCTCGGCCGACAATCAGGTCAAGTCCGCGGAGCTGAAGTTCTGGCTCGGCGCGACGCCGGCGGCAGACGCGGTGCCGACCCCCAATGACGACGGCTCGACGCGCGCGCGACCGGCATTGCAAGCGCAGACCGGAGGCCTTTCGCCGGCGATCGGCCCCCATTCCGCCGCACACGGACGCCGCGCCGCTCACAAGCCGGCAAAACCGGACAAACATCGATAGGCCCCGTAGAATGCGACCAACGCTACGGAGGGACGGATGCCGCAAACGAAAATCATGGTCATTCGCCACGCCGAGAAGCCGAACGGCGAGCCTGGACTGATGCCTGACGGCAGCCAGAACGACGAGGCTCTGACCGCGACGGGCTGGAAGCGCGCTGAAGCGCTCGTCGGACTGTTCGATCCCCCCGACGGGAAGTTCGCCAGTCCGCTTCTCGCCCGGCCGCAGACCCTGTTCGCTTCGGCCAACCCTGCCCCGACCAAGAGCCTGCGGCCCGAACAGACCATCACGCCGCTCGCCGAGGCGCTGAAGCTGCCGATCAACACGAACTACGCGAAGGGCCAGGAAGCCGGTCTCGTCGAAGCCGCCAAAAAGGCCGGCGGAGTGATCCTGATAGCCTGGCAGCACGAGGCCATCCCAGCCATCGCCGACTTGATCCGCGACGGCGACGCGAACCACGTTCCGCAGCGATGGCCGGGGCGCCGCTTCGATCTCGTCTGGGTCTTCGACCTCCAGGCCAGCGGAAAATGGAGCTTCGCCCAGGTTCCGCAGAACTTGATGCCGGGAGACTCCGACGATCCCATTCCCGAGAACAAATAGCCGAGGCGGAGAGCCCGTCGTCCACCGACACACCAAGCCCGCCGAACTTACTCATTCTCAGACGAACAGCTCTCCGGAAGGGCCGTCGTACGATGGAAATCAGTAACGAGCTCTGACGTAGTTCACCGTGCCTGGACAAGGCAATACGACGAGGTTCGGTCCTTCGTAGACATAGCATGGTTGGTTCGCGATCGCGATCGGCGCCGCGAGGCCGTTCACCTGGGTCTGGGCCATCCAGTTCAGATACGCGGACCGGTTCGCGAGATCAGTGTCGTTTTCGACTAAGAAATCATTGGCGCGGGACGGAGTGGAAACGCAAGTCATCGCCAGCAAGGAAATAACCGCGCCCACCGATCGGTTTCGAACCATCGCCGCTGCCCCGCTAGAATGAACCCGACAATGGCAAACCAGTATTTCGAGGCGCTTAATGAGCGTGGTTAATGTTTTGGTTCGACCGACGTCCGACGGCTCTTTCTCGAGTAGCGCACCCAAGCGTGGGCTCCCCTCTGTAAGTTCTACGCGACAGGCGCTCCAATGAGTGAAAGCGTCATGGGGCTGGTGGCGGCGACGCTTCGCGGCGCGGCGATCGTACGCGTCCCCTTCGGCCCGTCGACCAAAAAGCTTTGGACATCGCTAGATCGGCGATCGAGGCGGCCGCTCCCGCCCCGGTCGACAAATTGTTCGTCGTCAGCCGCGCCGGCTGGCTCAACGTCCCCAACGACCTCGCGCCCCCCTGCGATTTCCCGGTGCCGGCGCGGGCGGCTCGCTGAAGTGCTCGCATCGAGGCCGCGCTTTCGTCCTGGCCGACCCTCGAAGCGTTTCCAGTGCGAACTCGACTCGCACGAGCGCTGATCGAAGAAGCCCTCGCCTCCTCCTACCGGCTGCCATCCTATGATCCCTACGGGTCTACGAGCGGAAGTGAGGGGATTTTCGAGACTAGGCGTTGCCAATTGTTAATTGACGCTATACAAGGGAGCTTGGTGATCCAAGGCTTCAAACACAAAGGATTACGACGATTTTTCGAGCATGGCGACTGGAGCGGCCTGACCGCAGAGCATGTCGAAAAAATCCGGCTGACACTCTTGGCGCTCCATAGCGCCGACACTGTCGAAGCGATGAACTTGCCGACGTTCCGACTCCATCGGCTCAAAGGCGACCTCGAGGGTTTCTGGTCCGTGACCATTCGCGCCAACTGGCGGATCATCTTTCGCTTCGAGGACGGCGACGCGTCGGACGTCGACATGACGGATTACCATTAGGAGCAAGCATGATGCAGATGAAAAATCCGCCGCATCCCGGTCTACTTGTAAAGAACGAATTGGACGGGTTGGGTATTCCCGTCGCCGAGGCCGCAAAGGCGCTGGGTGTCACGCGGCAAGCGCTTTATAACGTCATCAACGGCAAGACCGGAGTTACTCCAGAGATGGCCGTCCGCTTATCCAAAGGTATCGGCGGAACGGCCGACGGTTGGTTGCGGATGCAGTTGACTTTCGACTTGGCGCGATTGCCCGACGGGGAGATCAAAGTCGCCAAACTGGCGCCGCGTCAGCCTGCTCTCGCCGATTCTCATGAAGGCGCCGCGTCTCGATGAAGTGCGTGTCATCGCGTGGCAAGCGAGTGTGCGGCGCGTCGAGACTGCCACGCGGCGTGAATGTCGTGCCGATCTGCAATGTAGATGATCGCGGCAACCCGGTCGCCCGTTACACTCATTGACAGCAAATTGGGCGACCTGTTAGCGGTGACATGTCAGCTCAGGCCGCCGGCTCGGCGGCATTGTTCGCCAGCGGTGGCATGACGCGCTGCATCCGTCTCCGGGTCCACCGGGGCCGCCAAAGCTCAGCAGGAGGAAACCCATGAAATCCACGACCCGAATGGTTGCGCTCTGCGCGCTCGCGAGCGCGATGCTCGCCGGGCCGGCGCTCGCCGACACCAGCAAGATGCGCATCGCCTTCTCCAATAATTACGCCGGTAATTCCTGGCGTCAGGCCATGCTCAACTCTTACGAGATCGTCGCCAAGAAGGCGGTCGCCGACCATGTCGTCGCCGCGGCCGACGTATTCACCACCGCCGATAAGGAAGTGCCGACGCAGGCGGCGCAAATCCAGAATCTGATCCTGCAAGGCTACAACGCGATCGTCATCAACGCGGCCTCGCCCGACGCGCTGAACGGCGCGATCAAGCAGGCCTGCGACGCCGGCATCGTCGTCGTCTCTTTCGACGGCATCGTCACCGAACCCTGCGCTTATCGCGTCGTCGTCGACTTCAAGGACATGGGCAAGCAGGAAGTCGTCGAAATGGCGAAGTTCCAACCCAAGGGCGGCAACCTTTTGGAAATTCGCGGCCTCGCGGGCACTTCGATCGATGACGCGATCCATGCCGGCATTCTCGAAGGGGTGAAGGAACATCCCAATTTCAAGATCGTCTCCTCCGTCACCGGCGACTGGGACCAGACGACGGCGCAGAAGGCTGTGGCGACGGTGCTGCCCTCGCTGCCGCCGATCGTCGGCGTCGTCGATCAGGGAGGCGACGGCTACGGCGCGGCGCAAGCGATCGCGGCGGCGGGCCGGCCCGAACCGACGATCATCGAGGGCAATCGCCAGGACGAATTGCAGTGGTGGAAGGAGCAGAAGGAAAAGAACGGCTACACGACCTGGTCGGCCTCGATCGCGCCCGGCGTCTCCACGCTCGCGTTCTGGGTCGCGCAGCAGGTGCTCGACGGCAGGAAGGACATTCCTCACGATCTGCTGGTGCCCTACCTCGCCTTCACGCAGAATGATTTCGAGGCCGAACTGCCGAAAATCCCCAAGGGCGGCGTCGCCAGCCATGAATATACCCAGGTAGACGCGATCGCGGCGATCAAGGCGAACATCAAGTAATCCAGAGTTTCACGCCCGACACGCCAAGGACGGCTCCACCCATGGCCAACGCGGGCGCGGCACTCGTCAATCTGGACGGCGTCGAAAAGTCTTTCGGCGCCGTCCGCGCTCTGGACGGCGTCAGCCTGGAAATCGCCGCCGCCGAATGCGTCGGCGTGGTCGGCCATAACGGCGCCGGCAAATCGACGCTCATGCACATTCTCGCCGGCGGCGCGGCGCCCGATCGCGGCCGGATCGTCATTTCGGGAGAAGAGCAGCGCGGCTACTCTACGGCCCGCGCCACGGCGCTCGGGATTCGCTGCGTCTTCCAGGAACTCTCGCTCTGCCCCAACCTCAGCGTGGCGGAGAATGCGCGGGTGTTTCATCCCGGCATCAGCGGCTTCGGCTGGCGCCGGCGCGCCGGCCGGCTGATCGTCGACAAGCTCGACGAGATATTTCCCGGCCACGGCATCGACGCCTCCGACCTCGTGCAGGATCTCTCGATCGGCCGACGGCAAATGGTCGAGATCGCACGCGCCTTCACGGTTTCCGACCGGCCGGCGCGACTCGTGATCCTCGACGAGCCGACCTCCTCGCTCGACGAGCAGACCTCGGGCCAATTGCTCGGCTATGTCCGAAATTCGGTTGCTCGAGGCATGAGCTGCGCACTGATCTCCCATATCCTCGGCGAGGTTCTCAAGAATTGCGACCGCATCGCCGTCATGCGCGACGGCAAGGTGGTCGTGTCGGATTTCGCCGCGGCGTTCGATCGGGAACGTCTGATCGCTGCTATGGGTGGGGTCGCGGCCGAGAAGCCGCGGGTCGAGGCCGCAGGCGTTCGCGGTTCTCGCGGCGATGCGCCGGTCCAGGTCCGCATAAGGCCCGATCGCCAGACCGACGGGCAGGAACTGATCGCCCATGCGGGAGAGATCATCGGCCTGGCGGGCCTCGCCGGGCATGGCCAAACCGACCTCTTGCTGCAGACGTTCGCCGCGGCCGGTCGCCGCCGCTCTGGCGCCGAGGTGGCCGCTCCGGTCGCGCTCGTCGCCGGCGACCGGCAATCCGACGGCATTTTTCCGCAATGGTCGATTTCCCAGAACATCGGCGTCCGGTCGCTCGCCAAGCTGCGCGTCGGGCCGCTGATTTCGCCGCGCCTCGAGGCGGAGCTCGCCAACCGCTGGCGCGCGCGCATCAAGATCCGCACGCCCGACATCGACAACAACATCCTGTCGCTCTCCGGCGGCAATCAGCAGAAGGCGCTGTTCGCGCGCGCGCTCGGCTCGGACGCGCGGATCGTGCTGATGGACGACCCGATGCGCGGGGTCGACTATGGCACCAAGCTCGAGGTCTACGATCTCGTGCGCGACGAGGCGCGCGGCGGGCGCACCTTCCTCTGGTACACCACCGAAACCGAGGAATTGAAGAATTGCGACCGCGCCTATGTCTTTCGCGACGGCGCGATCGTCGCCCATCTAACCGGCGACGAACTCACCGAGGAGCGCGTCATTCATTCCTCCTTCGCAGGCGCGCATTGATGGCGGGGGGCCTTGACGAGACCGCCGCCGCGCTCCCCTCCCCGTCCTTACGGGGAGGGGCCGGGGGTGGGGCTCTCCGCGGGGCTGCGACGACGCCTGGGTTTGCGGAAGCGGAACACTCCCCACCCCCCCACCCCTCCCCGCAAGAGGCGGGGAGGGGAGCGCCGCTGCCATGACGGCCCCCGCTATCGTCGCGACGCGCGGACCCGACGTCCGCCGCGTGCTGCGCGCGCTGCTGCCGAGCCTGTCGCTGGCCCTGGTCCTGGGCGCCATCGCCTCTCTCAATCCGCGCGTGATCAGCTATTTCGGCTTCACCCTGATGCTGAATTACGCGGTGCCGATCGCGCTGGCGACGATGGCGCAGATGTTCGTGATGGCGAGCAACGACATCGATCTGTCGATCGGCACGTTCGTCGGCTTCGTCTGCTGCGTGACCGGCACCTATCTGAACGATGATCCCGCGATCGGCGTCCTCGCCCTGTTCGGCTGCATCGGCGCTTACGCGGCGCTCGGCGCGCTGATCTATCTTCGCAACCTGCCCTCGATCGTCGTGACCCTCGGCATGAGTTTCGTCTGGCAGGGGCTCGCGATCCTTCTCTTGCCGAAGCCCGGCGGCAGGGCCCCTGACTGGCTGCAGGCGATCATGGCCTACAAGCCGCCCTTCATACCGCTGCCGATCCTCGCCGCCGTGATCGTCGCGGGCGTCGGCTATTTCGGCCTGATGCGGACGTCCTACGGCGCGATCCTGCGCGGCACGGGCGGCAATTCGGTCGCGATCGAGCGCGCGGGATGGTCGCTGCTGAAGGCGAAGGCGGTGCTCTACGCGCTGACGGGAATCTTCGGCGTGCTCGCGGGCATGGCGCTGGTCGGCATCACGAGGTCGGCGGACGCCAACATCGGCAACGGCTATACCCTGCTCTCGATCGCCGGCGTCATTCTGGGCGGCGGCGAATTCGTTGGCGGCATCATCTCGCCGATCGGCGCGGTGATCGGCTCGCTCACGCTGACGCTCGCCTCGACACAGCTGCTCGGCTTCATGCGGATACCGCCGGACTGGCAGGTCGGCGCCAATGGCGCGATTCTCGTCATCGTCCTCGCCGCGCGGGTGCTGATAACTCGCAAGGGCCAGGAGCGATGAGCGGCTTGCTCGCCGGCCTTTCGCGCCGCGCGTGGCTCTGGTCGTTCGCCGGCGCGGCTCTGGTGTGGCTCGGCGCGATCCAATTCACCGGCGGCTACGGCGCCGGCGGCATGCTGACGGCGGCGCTTTCGCTCGCCGTCTTCGCGGTCATCGTCGGCATCGGGCAAATGTTCGTCATCACGCTCGGGCCGGGCAATGTCGATCTCTCGCTGCCCGCCAATATCGGCCTCGCCAGCGCGGTCGCGATGAAGACGATGGGTGGCGACGATTCGATGGTCGCCGTCGGCCTTCTCGCCGCGCTCGGCTGCGGCCTCGGCGTCGGGATCGCCAATTATCTCTTGATCTGGGCGCTGCGGATTCCTCCCATCATCGCAACGCTCTCTGCGAGTTTCGTGATTCAGTCCATCGACATCAGCTACGGCCGCGGCTTGCAGATCAAGCCGCCGCCCGGCTTCGCGGACTTCACGAACGTTCAACTCGCGGGCGTTCCGCTGCTCGCGATTCTGACGGTGGTCTTCGCTTTCGCCGCAGGCGTCGTCCTGTACCGCACCATCTACGGCCGCTCGGTGCTGGCGATCGGCCAGAACATCCGCGCCGCGCGACTGGCGGGCGTGTCGGTCGAGCCGATCAGGTTCGCGACCTACGCCCTCTGCGGCGCCCTGGGCGGGCTCGACGGCGCCATGCTCGCGGGCTACTTTCGCGGCGCCAACGTCGATATCGGCAACGAATATCTGCTGCTCTCGATCGCGGTCGTGGTGATCGGCGGCACTTCGGTCGCGGGCGGCAAGGCCAACATCCCCGGCGTCTGGGGCGGCGCGCTGTTCCTCGTGCTGCTGCAGACAATGCTGAATACGTTCGGCGTCAGCGCCGGCGTCCGGCTGCTGCTGACCGGCCTGATCATCGTCGCCGTCATCACCGCCGCAGGCGGCCCGAAGGCGCGGTGAAGCGGATATCTACGACGCCCTGCTGCAAGGCTTCGGATCTTCTGGCGAGTAGAGATGGGGAGAGATCTCGGGTCAGAATCTCGCTCTCGCGGGGGCTATGACGACCACCCGCCCGCAGGCGCCGTCGCTGGACAGGACGGCGCTGGCCACCCCCCAAAGAACCGGGCCATGGCGTCCGTCCGCCACGACGGGGCCGCCGGAGTCTCCCTTGCAGACTTCCGATCCGCGCGCAGCCGCAATCAGCAGGCCGGTGGAGGTGACCAACAGGGGATCCAGTCGCGTCGTCTTCAGCACGCCGACCCCTTGTTGCGAGATTCCCGCGCCGGCGAGCCTCAGGTTCGACGGCGGCGCGCCCCGGCCGATCGGGATCGGCCTGCGGCCGCGCACCGGCGCCGCGAGCCGCAGGGCAGCCGTGTCGAGGGATAGTTCCAGTAGTCCAGCATATTTCCCAGGCAGGCCGGCTGACTGAACGTCATACCTGGTGACTTCTGCGACACGGAGTGCGGGTCGGACTGGCCTTGATCCTTCGTAGAAGACAACGACCGCGGCAACAGGACCATTTCTGACACAGTGGGCGGCGGTGAGGACCACATCCGGCGACACCAGTACGCCGGAGCACCGACTGAGGCTTATTTCTCCGGAGCCGGCGAGCAGAGTTCCAACCCCGACAGTCGCCTGTCCAAGCGAGTTTCGGGCCGCAAGCGCTCCACCCAGGATCGCCTGTGCAGGACTCGAGGTCAGCGCCAGCAGGCAAGCCAGGGCAGTAGCGCTGAAAATGCCGAAATGACGTCCGTAGGGCATGGTTGAGACTTCGCGAGACGATCCCCCGCTGGATGTGGGTGCTCGAACTCGAGCGGCAAGGGGCGTAGCCGGTGGAAAGGTATGAATGGCGCCAGGCTCACTGTCCGTCAAATTGCCTGAAGTTTCTCTTTCGGATCAAGGCGCCATTTTTTCCGGCCCTCAGCCCTCGTCGTCCCCGATGATCGCCGCGAAGCGCTTGCGCAGGCTCTGACCGACCTGCTTCACGCCGGTCGCCGCCGAAGCCGCGTCGATCCCGCGCGCGAGCGCGAGCGGCGCGGCGAGCCATCCGGTCGAGTTGTGCTCGTCGAGCCAGTCGACGAGTCCACCGGGAAAGGCGAACCACACCAGCCCGAGGATCGCGTAGATGACCAAGATTCGGCGCAGCGGGCTCGTGGAGGCGGGATCTCTCGCGGCGGCCTTCATCGTGGGCGCGTCTCTCGCCTCGGGGCTCGGCGCACGAGGCGGGAGAACAGCGGCGGCGTCGGCGGCGGATTTCTGAGGCGTGATTTCCATGCGTCGTCTCGCTGCATCGCGGCGCTAAAACTGGAAGTAGATGAACGGCGCGGACGCTGAAGGCGCCATCGCGACCACGACGTAGAGGATCGCGAAACCGAAGGCGGCCTGCGCGACGGCGCCTCGGTCGTCGAGCATCGCGCCGAGCGCGGCGCGGGTCTGCGGCGGCACGATCTGCGTCAGGGCGCCGCAGGCGATCAGCGGCGGGACGATCCCCGGCATCGTGCTCTGCGCCCCATTGTCGGTCCATATGCCCAGAATGTACTGCGTCGCGGAATCCAGCGATGGCGAGCGGAAGAACAGCCAGGCGAAACAGACGAAATGGAACGTCAGCGCCCAGTCCGCGACTTTCGCGATTCGGCCTGCGCCATAGCGCGCGAAAACCGCGCTCCGCCGCCAGGAATGATCAGCGACCAGCGCCGCGCCATGCATCGCGCCCCAGATCAGGAACGTCCAGTTCGCGCCGTGCCACAGGCCGCCCAGCAACATCGTCAGCATGAGATTGCGCGCGGTGGCCAAGGCGCCGTGGCGATTGCCGCCGAGCGGGATGTAGAGGTAGTCGCGCAGCCACGTCGACAGCGTCATGTGCCAACGGCGCCAGAAATCGCCGATGCCGAGTGCGCGATAGGGCTGATTGAAATTCTGCGGAAAGCGATAGCCGAGCAGCGCGGCGACGCCGATCGCGATGTCGGTATAGGCGGAAAAATCGGCATAGATCTGGATCGCGTAGGCGTAGACCGCCATGACGAGATCGAAACGCGAGAATTGCGAGGGGTCGGTGAAGACGGGATCGACGAAACGCACGGCGAGGTAATTGGCGATCACCATCTTCTTGAACAGGCCGCCGAGGATCAGCAGCATGTTCTCGCCGAACGAGAAATCGCCCGGGTTCCGGGGCGAGGCGAGCTGCGGCAGGAATTCGTGCGCGCGCACGATCGGACCCGCGACCAGATGTGGGAAGAAGCTGATGTAGAGGAGGATGTCGACCGGCGAGCGCGAGGCTGCGAGCCGGCCGCGATAGACGTCGACGATATAGGAGATCGCGTGGAAGGTCATGAACGAGATCGCGACCGGCAGAGTGACGTTGACGAAGGCGATCGACGGGTTCAGCCCGAGCGCGTGCGCGAGGGTCAAAACCTGCGCGATGAAGAAGTCGAGGTACTTGAAATAGGCGAGAATGCCGAGGTCGAGCGCGACGCCGAGCGCCAGCGCAAAGCGGCGAAACGGCCGCGCCGCCGCCGCATCGACATAAAGGCCCACCAGGTAGGAAATCACCCCGCTCGCGAGCAGCAGCAGCAGAAACCGCCAGTTCCACGAGGCGTAGAAAGCCAGGCTCAGCGCGAGCAGCACGACCTTCTTCAGATTATTTTGGGAATTGAGGCTCCAGACCAGCGCAAGCGAGAGGGCAAAGAAAAGACCAAAATCAATCGTTGGAAACAACATGGGAGCCAGCCGGCCGGCCTTCGATCAGCGGGATCAGGAAGTCCACGAATCTGTCGGCGCTCAGTCTATAGCCGTCCAGCGTCATGTGCACGTAGTCGTGCGCCATCAGCGGCGGAGTGGCGGCCGCCCAGGCCTGCGCGCCGCACGGGCCGGGCATGACCGAGGACCAATCCCAGAAGATCGCGCCCAGGCGCTCGGCGAGCTTGCGTTGGGCATCGCGCACCGCTCCGAGCTTCGGCGGCGTCGGGAACCGGCACTGCCCGCCGCCGGGGCCCGCGGCGACCTGGGCGGGCGGCGTGCAGTCTTGACCGACGCCAGCGGCATGGCAGGCGCCCGCCGGCCGCGCCGCGTCGGGCGGACCGACGATAATTACGCTCACGCCGGGCCTGACTTCCATCAATCGATGGACGATCTGCTCGTATTGCGCGACATAGGTGGCGATATCGAGGTTGTCGTTGAAGCCTTCATTGGTGCCGAAGGCGAGCACCACGACATCGGGGGCGAGGAGCTTGAAATCCTCGGCGACGTTGCCGCTGTCGAGCTTCTGCAGCAATTGCACCGTGGCGCCGGGATAGCCGATGC
>DASXYQ010000037.1:0-8369 GCA_036502445.1 Roseiarcus sp.
GGAATGGGCGCAGGCTTGCCGGAGGCCCGATCGACGTAGACGTGGGTGTAGCGTCCCTGCGCGCTGGCCATCGGCGCGCCCTCCTTGAACGCCGCCAGGGCGTAGCGGACCGAGGCGCGCCCGAGGCGCTCCACTTTCACGCCGATCTCGATTCTGTCGGGGTAAGACAAACTCGAGAAAAATCGGCAATTGCTCTCGGCCACAAAACCGATGATCGGACTGGAGCCGGGATCCAGCAGGCCGGCCTCGATGAGGATTTGATTTACCGCCGCGTCGAAAAGCTCATAATAGGCGACGTTGTTCAGGTGGCCGTAGACGTCGTTGTCGCGCCAACGCGTTGTCATCCCGACGAATCGCGCAAAAGCGTTGCGGCCGAACGGCGCTTCGCGCTCGCCCGAGCCGCCGCTGGGTCCGTCCTCGCTCAGGCTTCGCTCCCGGAAAATTGAATGCGCATGCAGGCTTGGGCCTCCGGGGGCGGCGGGATCGCATTGCGTTTCGGCAGCCGATATAGACAAGAGCGCCGAACCCGACAAGCGTCCACGCTTTATCGAGGGTGAGACTCGGCCGGGATAGGGGATGAGAGTTGGGTCAGGACGAAGACTTCGCCGGCGCGGACGGCAGGCGAGGCGAGCCGGGCGCCGGCCGCGAGGAGACGCCCAGCGGCATCCTGACGAGGGTTTCGCCGCACGTGCGCCGTATCGTCGCGCCCAACCCTTCCGCGTTCACTTTCACGGGCACCTGCACGTACATCGTGGGCGAGGGGGAAGTGGCGATTCTCGATCCCGGACCTGACGACGACGACCATCTGGCGCGTCTCGTCGGCGCGGTTTCGGGCGAACGGGTCGCCTATATCGTCGTCACGCACACGCATCGGGACCACAGCGCGCTCGCGCCGCGCCTCGCCTCGGCGGTCGGCGCGCCCATCGTCGGCGCGCGAGCACATGTCGCGCGCCCCGGCGCGCCCGCAGGTCTGGACGCCGCCCATGACGCTGGTTACGCGCCGGATGCCGTGCTCGCCGACGGCGAAGCCGTTCGCTTCGGCGGCCTCGCGTTGACCGCGGTCGCGACTCCCGGCCACTCGGCCAATCATTTGGCTTTCGCGCTGGAAGCAGAGAACGCTCTCTTCAGCGGCGATCACGTCATGGCGTGGTCGACGACGGTGGTCGCGCCGCCCGACGGATCGATGAGCGACTATATGGCGTCGCTGGAGAAGCTTCGCGGCCGCGGCGAGGAAATCTATTGGCCCGGCCACGGCGGGCCGGTGCGGGACCCGAACCGGTACGTGCGCGCGCTGCTGGGGCATCGGCGCCAGCGCGAGGCGGCGATTCTCGCGCGCCTCGAGGCGGGGCCGGCGACGATTCCCGAGATCGTCCAGCAAGTCTATGTCGGCCTCGATACCCGGCTCGTCGGCGCCGCCGGACTCTCCACGCTCGCCCATCTCGAGGACCTGACCGCGCGAGGCCTCGTCGCGCGAGGGGAGGGGCTGCCGCTCGCAGCCTCGTTCCGACGGATCTGAGGTCATGGCGCCTGCACCGATTCCTGGACTTGGGCGATGAACTTCCGGATGCGGCGCGCATTCGCGCCGAAATCGTGCCTGCCAATTCTGGACACCGAACGGATGTCGATCCGGGTCTGATTGGCGAGCGGACGGATGCGGATCGCTATGTCATCGACGAAAGCGAAAACCAGCGAGCGGTCGGTCGCATCGATATGCGCCACGCCGTCGCCGCGCAAATTCGGAGGGTTCGCGTCGACAATTCGCCAGCCCAGCTCCTTGGCGATGCGCAGCGCCATTTGATAGGCCTGCACCGCCTCGAGGTCGACCATCATCGGTTGAATTTCGGGATAGGCCGCCTTCTGCACGGCCTCCGCCGCCGGATTTGGAGCAGGCGGCGTGCGTCCGCCGCGGGCCTCGCGCGCCTTGGTCGAAATCATGAAAGTCGGCGGGGTTTCGTAATCGGTCGTGACGTCGTTGAGGATCGGCAGCGAGACGGCTTCGATCGTCAGATACGCGGGATAGGCGAGGAGCGCCATCGCGAGCGCGAACCCGGCCGCAGCCGGCGCCACGCCACGCCGACCCGTGCGCCAGATCACGACCGCGGCCGAAGCCGCCAGCAGCAGGGCCAGAAACGCGAGCGCGAGCGAGGCGCCGAATACCGCGAGGGCGCCGGTCGGGTCACGGCCGCCGAGCCGCGCTATTCCTATCGAAACGATGGCGGTGGCGGTCGCGAACGTGGCGGTTCGGCCGCTCCAGACGGCCGTGCGCGAAAACGGCTCCTCGACGATCAGCCGGCGCATCGGAGCGGCTCGCGCCTGGCGGGAGAGAGGAAGGCGCTTTCCCGCGCGCCTGAAGGCGAGCGCGCCGCGCCGGAGCCGGCTCTATTTGCCGCCGGTGATCGCGCTCTGAGCCAACGTATTGCGCGTCGTGATCTGTTTGCCCGCGTCCTCGAACGTCGCGTCCGCATCGCCGAGTTGGACGGTCGGCATACACAAGGGATTGCACGTATAGGAAGACCTCGCATCGCCGCGTTGCACCACCAGCACGCTGCGGGTGGGAGTGACCTCGATCTGTTTCTCGTCCAGTATATTGCCTTGCGCGTCGATCGCAACGAGATTGGTTTGGCCGTAGCCCTTGCCCGTGACCACCATGCCGACGCCGCCCTTCAGCATCGTGACGTCGGCGATCGAGGGGTTGCCGACGACCAGCGTCGTCGTTCCCGTCGGCACTTTGGCGATCTTGGCCTGATCGAGGGTGATCTTGAGCACGTCCGACGGGGCCGCTGCGCCCGCCGCGGCGGCGGAAAGGCCGAGGTTCGAAACGAGGGCGAAACAGAGCAGGGTACGGTGCAACATAACGCTACCTCTTCGAGCGAAACGCCGAAACCGGCGCTGCGACCCGAGATTGGTTTTACGATCACGAGCCCATAGCAATCCAAAATCGTGAAGGAAGCCTCAACGCGCGGGCAAAATTCGAAGTCGATCGCGCGAACTTGCCCGGAGCGGGATTCGAGGCCATTTACGCCGGGGGCGAGAAGGCCCGTGACTTCGAGGAGGACGGCTCTTGGCGACCCGATTTCAATCCGCGATGGCGAAACTGCCGCTGGTGGCGATATTGCGCGGCGTCACGTCTGCGGATGCGCCGCTGCTTCTCGAGGCGTTGCTCGACGAAGGGTTCGCGCTGATCGAAATCCCGCTCAATTCCCCAAATCCGCTGGCGAGCATCGAGGCGATGCGGCGGAAGGCGCCGGCCGAGGTTTTCATCGGCGCGGGGACGGTGCTGAGCGCGGCCGACGTCGCCGCGGTCGCCGATGCGGGCGGCGATCTCGTCGTCACGCCCAACGCCGAGCCCACGGTCATCGCCGCGGCCAAGGCGCGCGGCCTGATTTGCCTGCCGGGCGTCGCGACGCCGACCGAGGCTTTCGCCGCGCTCCGCGCCGGCGCCGACGGGCTGAAGGCCTTTCCCGCCGAGATGATCGGTCCCGCGGTCGTAAAGGCGTGGCGCGCGGTGATCCCCGCAGAGGTTCCGATTGTGCCCGTTGGCGGCATCGGGCCGCAGTCGCTCGCGCCTTACGTCGCAGCGGGCGCCAGCGGCTTCGGGCTCGGCTCGGCGCTCTATCGGCCCGGCGATGCGCCGGCCGCGGTGCGCGAGAGAGCAGCCGCGTTTGCGGCGGCGTGGCGAGCGGTCGTCCGAGGCTAGCTCGGCCGCCTCCAAGCTTTTTGCCAAGCTTTTCCAAATCTAGGCTGTTTTCCTCCGAGCTTTTCCAAAGATTCTTTTGGCGGTTTTGTGGGGTTTCAAGGGGTTACAAGGGTCCAAGCCACCCAAAGTTGATTCTCCAAATTTTTCGCTTCCGCGGCGGCTCGAAGGGCCCGCCGGGCGCGGCGAAGGGGGTCGTGAACGTTGAAACGACATGGACACACGCTAGCACCGGTTTCGTTTTTCCGAAAGGAAAATCGACGCTGTCCATTTCCGATGTTTTGGAGCCACCAGCTCTGCTGCGATCGTCAGGCCGCCGCTCAGCGCCACCGACAGCTTAAATCCGACTTGACGGCCCGAGTAGGCACAAGACAACGCCGCGGGAGTGGAGAGCTGCACCACTCCGCGGCGCCCACGACGGCGAGGCCCGGCGCTGTAAAGGCTCGATCCAAAGCTGATAAGCACGACAGCGGGAGCAAATTCAAAGTTGCTTCACATCTTTGTCTGCTTCTCGAGCCCCGGTGGGGCTTTGTGCCAGTGGTAGCCGTGCGAGCCCTCGTCGTAAGCGAACTCGAACAACGAGGTCATGTAAGCTCTGTCGAACATTTCCTTCGACGTGCCTTTGAACCCCAAAGGAATGTATGCGAGGTTGAAGTCGGCGTCGTGGGTCTTACAGACGAGCGCGATCCGATAGAGATCGGCGACGCCTTGCGACTTGATGAGTGTCATGACCGATCGAGAGGCGACCGGCAGCAGCCCGTCGTCCACCGCGTCGTATTCGGCGCTGATCCTGCCGTCGCGGATGACGTAGGCATGGCGATGCGCCCTCCACCCGAGTGCCCTGTCCACGATCCGGGGATCGGAACCCGGCGGAAACAGGAACACCTGACGGGTGACGCCGCCGTCGACGTGCAACTCATCATAGACCTTGCCGTCGACGGTGACTTTGATCCGCACGGGCGGGAACACGCCGGGGATGCTGGCAGAAGCCATTACTATGTTTTGCGCGAGATCCAGCGAATCCGGCCTTCCGCTCCTGGCAATTTCGGTCAGGTCCCAAATCACCGCTCGCTGAGCGTCGAGGTTGGTCGTCCCGATCAGGAGGTGGCGGCCTTTATCGCGTTGGCGCGCGATTGCCGCCAACACTTCAGGCGTCAGGAATCGGGCGATGAGGCTTTTGAATCTGTCGTTCGAACTGAGGCTGGGCGTCAGCCCGACCAACGCGGGAACAGCGTGAATATCGGCGATGTCGGCGGTCGTGACCGTCGTGTAGGCTTCTTTCAGAACGCTGTCGTATTCCGGTCCCAGAAACGCGAAGGGCGCGATCAGGGAGCCGGTGCTTATGCCGGTAACCACGTCGAATTTCGGCCGCGTTCCCGAGGCGGTCCAGCCGTTGAGAAAGCCGGCGCCATAGGCGCCGTCCGAACCGCCGCCGGACAGCGAGAGATAGTTCAACTCGACGCTCTGTCCCCTGAAATCCACTCCCGGATGGGCGCGCCTGACTTCCGCCACTCTATCTTCGGCGAAGTCATGCAGACTATCCAAGTCGCTGGAATAGAAGCGGATGTTCTTATACCCTGAGACATCCGCCGCCAGCACGAGTCCTTCCGGCACGCGCTCGCCGCCAGGCTCCGTCGGCAGACATCCCCCCAGCGCCAGCGAACACGCCGCCCCAACCAGCGCAATTTTGGCGCGCCGGAGCCACAACCGGTTTTTCCGCACGCTGATCCCCCTCTGCCAGCTGGCTAACGCGGTAATACAGGCAGTAGTAAGGTTTTTCAATCCGCGCGCTAAAACATTTCAACGCAAGCCAATCGTTAGCCCGCCCAGCGCCACTCATATCATAGCCTGAATTCGACTTGACGACCCGATAGCGCGGACGCCCCGCGACCGTATTCAGGCTCGGCGTGCTGAGGCCGGCAGCTTGTTCAACACCCATTGATCGAAGCTATGCACGAGGTCATCGCGCCACGACAGCGGCCCCGGACGAAACAGTCGGGAACCGATGGCGATTTGAAGCCTCTCGAGCACGCCGCCATCTTCCAAGGCCACGCTCTCCCAACGCTTGTAGTACGGCGCGGCGTCTTGCTCGAAGTTCGGCTGTTCTACCGTCTGGCGCGGAAAGCATCCCCCGATCGACAGCACCGTCCGATCCGCGGAGACCGGCCTCGCCGCGAGCCACCACATGCAATCCTGCGCGCAACAGAATTGTGTCGTGGGATGCAGGAGCATGAAGAACGTTCCCTTTCGCGCCTGGTCGGATAAACCCGCGATTGGCTCGAACGGCGGCTCGCCATGCATCACCGCTACGCTCTTGTCGGATAGAACTTGTATTCCCATCCATTCGCCGACGCCGGACCAGCTGACCGACTTTTGCGCGCCGACGGTGGCGGCGTGGACGGTCCCAGTGTGGTAAGTCTCCATCGCATTCTCGAGGAGGAGTTTCCAATTGCATTTGAATTCGATTTCCTTGCGCCACGTGCATACCATGTCGCCCAGTCTATGCGAGGCGAGCAGACCCGCGAGGTCGCCAATATCGGAGAGCAGCAACGGCGCCTCGTTGCTGTAGTTGATGAAAACGAATCCTTCCCAAATCTTGAGCCGGATCGAGAGCAGGCCCCATTCGCTCTTGTCGAAGCCGCTGGTTTCTTCCATCGAGGGCGCGACGAGCAACGCGCCGTTCAATCGATAGCTCCAGGCGTGATACGGGCACAGGATCTTGCGGGCGACGCCGCAATCTTCCAACAGTTGCGCTCCGCGATGGCGGCAGAAATTCGCGAAAGCGCGCAATTCGCCCTCTTCGTCGCGTACGACCAGAACCGGGCCGCCCACCGTTTCGACTGCCCTGTAGCAGCCGGCGGTCCGCCATTCGTCAGTCCGCCCGACGATGATCCACCCGCGCGCATGAATATGCTCGACTTCCGCCCGAAAGAAATCCGGCGAGACATAACAATTCCGATCGAGACTCCTCGCCTCGGAAATTTGGGGCCCAGACCAGATATACGGCCGCGGCTCGAACGATTCCGGGTTTGAAGCCTTTGTCACGCCGACGTCTCCCAGTATTCACTTTTCTATGTTAGCTTAATTCTACTGTGTCACAAGCGCCGATAATGCGGTGGCTTTTGCGTGAACGAGTGGCAGCATGGGCATCGGTAGAGCAATCTGGCGAGGGCGATTGTCAGTCGCTTTCGCATGGTGGCGATCGAGTTCTCGACGTGACGCTCGGGTCGGATCGGCAGCGCCTCGGGGTCGTGGACGACGGGAAAGGACAAGTTCTTCGCGCCACAGGGGTCCGGAGGGGGAAAGGCCGCTCTCTCGCGGATCAGGACTCCATAGGCGGCAATGCAGAGCATGGCTTGGTGATGGAATCCTCGCCAGCCCCGCCCTTCGAAGGGGCGAGGCCGAGTTCGCTCTTGAGCTCCTCGTAGTCGCGTTCGATGCGCCAGCGCAAATTGGCGGTATCGACGAGAACGTCGATCAGCGTGTCCTCGGGCAGGGTCGAGAGCCAGTATTCATCGTTTTCTTTTATAGCCATTCGGGTTCTCGCCAATTTCGGCCAAAACTACGAGCCCCGATTTCCGCGTTGCTTTGTTGTGTTAGCGTTGCATTGCGCGGATAAAGGCAGGATGGGCGGTCCATCGCCGGTGTCATACCATGTCGACACGTAATCACACCGTCAACTCGCTAATTTCTTTGAGCCATCCCGCGCGGGCCAGATCACGGTGGCGGACTCGTCACAGATCGCCACGATTTTGTGCTTTTCGCCATCCATTAGCTCAACCCATTGATCGATTTTGTCTGGCTCGAGGTTAAGAATCGAGACCTCGCCATCATGAAAGTGGACGGAAAATTCAGGCACCTTTGGCCAAACAGTGCCGTCACGCCCACATGCCAATCGCTGCCCTTGCAACGCCTGCGAGACGATCCGAACAATTGGGTTGTCCGCGTAAAAGTCTCTGTTGGCCTCTTGGACGTAAGCCTCGATTTCCGAAACCTCGTGGATGCGCACCTTCCTGTGGACGTCATTTTTGAAGATCAGATAGTAGGCTTCCTCTGGCGGCACGTACCACTCTTCTGCTTCTCGCCGGTACTTATACGATGCTTGTTCTGCGTCCCGCCGGTACTTAAACCATGCGAAGACGCACCAGAGAACGAAGCACGTCAAGATGGTTTCCACAAACATTGCGACACCTCGACGCACATTGCCGCGGCGAACGCTTGGGGGTGCGACTCGGCGAACAATTACCTCGCTGAGGCGTTCATCACACCGCGGGCGCGTCGCGCTCTTGGTCTCGAAGGCGGTATTGTGTAAGCTACCGTACACAAGAATTTACGCGTAGAGGTGGCGCTTTGCAATGGATTTTTGACCACACTTTTGCTGGATTCGTGCGACCCTAGCATTATCATCGGCGCGTTCTAATTTTGACACACAACTCGATCGATTGAGAGCGGATTTTTAACGCCGAGGGGGCGGATGAATTAGCAGATCTCGTGTCTGGCTGGGCGGCCTCGCCGCCGCGCCCGCTCCGGCCGACGAATGCTACGCATTCGCCTGAAAGGCGAGGAGCCGTAGCCGGCGATGGACGGACGCGAGAAGTCACACTCCGCCGGAGTGGCTGTGAAGCCGACGAACAAGCCCGGGCGACCGGTGCCGGAGCCGGCGGAGTCAAGGGCC
>DASXYQ010000038.1:0-2844 GCA_036502445.1 Roseiarcus sp.
GGGATCGTCGTGGTCGGCGATCTCGTCGGGCAGGGATCGGCCCAAGAGCAGGCCGTCGTCGGCGACACGCCCAATCTGGCGGCGCGGTTGCAGGCGCTCGCCGAACCCGGCGCCGTGCTGATCGCTGAAGCGACGAAGCGGCTGCTAGGAAGGACATTCGAGTTGAAATCGCTCGGGCCTCGTGTCGTCAAGGGCTTCGGCGCCGAGGTAATCGCATGGGCGGTGCTGCGCGACGCGGAGAACGTCAGCCGCTTCGACGCGTCGCATTCGCTCGGGATGACGCCGTTCGTCGGGCGGGAGCACGAAGTGGCGATGCTGCTCGATCGCTGGCGCAACGCGACGGACGGCGAGGGACAGGTCGCGCTGCTTTCCGGCGAGGCGGGCATCGGCAAGTCGCGCATTCTGGCGGCGCTGCGCGAGCGGATCAGCGACGAGCCGCATATCGCGATCCGCTATCAATGCTCGCCCCATCATATCAACGACGCTTTCTATCCGCTCACGAGCCACATTCGGCAAGCCGCGCGTTTCGTCGATGGCGAATCCCCCGGCGCCAAGCTCGACAAGCTGGAGGCCCTGATCGCGCGATCGGCGTCGGACGCCACGGACATCGCGCCCGTCCTTGCGTCGCTGCTCTTGATCCCGTTCGAGGGTCGATATCCCCCGTTGGAGATGGCGCCGAGCGAACAGAAAGAACGGACGATCGCGGCCCTGAACGCTCTGTTCGAACGATTGACCAAGGACGCCCCGGTCCTCGCGCTGCTGGAGGATGCACACTGGATCGATCCGACCTCGCTCGACGCGTTCGGCCGGCTGATCGATCGCATTCCGAGCCTTCGGGCGCTGCTGTTGATCACGTTCCGGCCGGAATTCCTCGCGCCGTGGGTCGGCCGCGCGCATGTCGCGTCGCTTCAACTCAGCCGGTTCGGACGCCGTCAGGCCATCGCCATGGTCGAGCGGGTCGCCGGCGGCAAGGGGTTAGCGCCAGAGGTGTTGGAACAGATCGTCGCCAAGACCGACGGGGTGCCCTTGTTCCTCGAGGAGCTGACCAAGACGGTCTTGGAGTCCGGTTTGCTGCGCGAGGTGGCCGGAACCTACGCGCTCGCCTCGGCGCTGACTCCGCTCGCGATACCCTCGACCTTGCAGGACGCGCTGATGGCGCGGCTGGATCGCCTTGCGCCAGTCAAGGAGATCGCGCAGATCGGGGCCGCGATCGGGCGCGAGTTCTCGTATCGATTGCTGGAGGCGGTCTCGCCAATCAAGGGGCCGACATTGCAATCCGCGCTCGGCCAGTTGATGGCGGCCGAACTGATCCACGAGCGCGGCTCGCCGCCCGAGGCGACCTATGTCTTCAAACACGCGTTGGTTCAGGACACCGCTTACGCCTCGCTGTTGCGGAGCCGTCGCGCGCGACTGCATGCCGACATAGCGCGGGCGTTGGAGCAGCGGTCCGCCAATCAGAGCGACGCCGCGCCGGCGACCATCGCGCATCACTATTCCGAGGCGGGCCTTGCCGAGCCGGCGGCGCGCTATTGGCTGGCAGCGGCGGAGCTGGCGCTGTCGCGATCGGCGCAAACCGAGGCCGAGCGCTACGTCGATGCCGGTCTCGCGCAGGTCTCGCGGCTGGCCGATGGGTCGGATCGACAATCGCTCGAACTGTCTTTGCAAATCGCCCGAGCCAATGTGCTGATGTTGCTCAAAGGTTACGCGGCCGCCGAGACATTGGCCGCCCTGACGGAAGCGAAGCGTCTGTTGGATGGCGGTTTTGGGTCCGATTTGCAACGGTTCACCGTGCTGAATGGGCTCTGCTCGGCCAATCACCAGGCGGCGCGGCTGGACCCGGCGCTCGCCCTGGCGCGCGAAATCATCGAGGTCGCCAATCGGGAGAAAGACACGACCTATTTGATGATCGGATATCGACTGCAAGGCGTCATGTTGTACTACATGGGCCGGAACCGTGAAGCGTTGAAGAGTTTCGCACATGCGGAGCGATATCGTGATCCCGTCCGTCACAGACCGCTCAGCTATCGCTTCGGAGTGGACCCCGGCTTAGACATCCTCGCATTCAAGACTTTGGCGTTGCTACAACTCGGCCTTATCGGCCAAGCGGATCGCGTCCGGGAGGAAATACGGGCGGAACTCGCGACGCATGGCCATGCCCCGACGGTCGCAACGTTCACCTTCCTTTCGGACATGGTCGCTGAGGATTTGTTGGGCAACCATCTAGCCTGCGAGCGCATCGGCAGCGCGCTTGCAGCCTATTGCGCCGAACATCAGTTGGAGCAAATTCGCACGATTGTGGCTGAGTACCGGACGTGCACGCGAGCGATACTCGAACCGACCATCGAAAACATCCGTGTATGGCGATCCGCGCACGAAGTCATTTTAGGATTCGGGGGCATGTGTGACGAATCCGAATATGGAGCCCAGCTCGCCGAAATCTTGTTATCGGCAGGAGATAGTGTCGGCGCCGAAACGGCGTTGCGGGAGGCCTTCGCTTTCGTCGAACAATCCGGCGAGCTCTACTGGCTGGCCGAACTGCATCGCGTCGATGGCCAGATCGCACTCAGGCGTGGGCCAGACCGCGCGCGGGCGGAAACGTGTTTCCAGCGAGCGATCGACGTCGCCCGCGGTCAAGAAGCCCGACTTTTGGAACTGCGCGCCGCGATCGATCTCGCCCGGCTGTGGCGAGATGCGGGTTCGGCCCACGATCCCCGCGCGCTGCTCCAGTCGATCCTCGCCGAGATCGAGGGCGAGGGCACGAGGGATGTCCGCAACGCTCGAGCATTGCTGGCGGAGATCGAATGATTGTTCGCTGGGAATTTCGTTCACCGCGAACGGCCGCTA
>DASXYQ010000039.1:0-12472 GCA_036502445.1 Roseiarcus sp.
TTGTACGCTTGGATGACTCCTATAAATTTGTCCATGACCGCGTCCAAGAAGCAGCCTATTCACTAATCCCCGAAAAGTTACGCGCCGAGGCGCACCTTCGAACCGGGCGACTGCTCGCTGCGCATATTCCTCCAGAGAAACGGGAAGAGGCGATCTTCGACATCGTCAATCAGCTCAATCGGGGCGCCGCATTGATCACGTCGCCGGAGGAACGCAATCAAGTCGCTGAACTCAACCTCATCGCAGGCAAGCGCGCCAAGGCATCGACAGCCTACGCCTCAGCGATCGCATATCTCGCAGGCGGGCGTGCATTGCTCACCGAGGAGAGCTGGGACCGCAATTACGAACTCATCTTTGCTATCGAGTTTCACGCGGCGGAGTGCGAATTGCTGATTGCGAATATGGCGGCAGCCGAAAACCTGCTCTCGACGCTGGCGAGACGCGCCAAAACCGTTCACGATATCGCCGCGGTCACGCGCTTGCGTCTAACGCTATATACAACTGTGGATCGGAGCGATCGCGGTGTGGAAGTTTGCCTCGAGTATCTCCAAAAAAGCGGCGCCTACTGGTCTCCGCATCCAACAAGAGATGAGGTACGAAGCGAGTACGCGCGTATCTGGGAGCAGCTCGGCAGCCGCTCGATCGAACATCTCATTGATTTGCCTTTGATGCGCCACCCCGCCAGCTTGGCGGCGCTTGACGTTCTGACGGAGGTGGTGACGCCGGCGCTTTTCACCGATGAAAACCTTGTTGCGCTCGTCATCTGCAGGATGGTCAATATCAGTCTCGAGCATGGCAACAGCGATGGGTCGTGCTTCGCCTATGTCTGGCTCGGCATGATCGCAGGCCCGTACTTCGACAACTACGACGCCGGGTTCCAATTCGGCCGACTCGGCTATGATTTGGTAGAGAAGCGTGGATTACATCGCTTTCAGGCACGGACGTACATGTCTTTCGGCAATCTGGTCATGCCTTGGACGAGACACGTCGAGACTGGCCGCGATTTGGTTCGTCGCGCCTTTGACGCCGCGAACAGAATCGGCGACCTCACTTTTGCGGCCTATAGCTGCAACAATCTGAATACGAATCTTCTCGCGGCGGGAGAGCCGCTCAGCGAGGTGGAGCGCGAAGCGGAGAAGGGGCTGGATTTTGCTCGAAAGGCGCGTTTCGGTTTGGTCATCGATATCATATCAGCGCAACTTGGACTCATCCGGACACTCCGCGGATCGACCTCGAAATTTGGCTCCTTCGACGACGGGCATTTTGATGAGAGCGGGTTCGAGCGCCGTTTGGCAAGCGAGCCGGTTTTGGCGCTGCCCGAGTGCTGGTATTGGATCCGAAAGCTGCAGGCTCGTTTCTTTGCAGAGGACTATGCCGCCGCGATCGAAGCCTCGTTACACGCGAAAAAGTTGCTTTGGACATCACCGTCCTTTTTTGAGATTGCAGAGTATCAGTTTTATGGCGCACTCTCCCGAGCGGCGTTCTGCGAGTCCGCAGCAACGGGCGAGCGGCGGCCGCATGTCGAGGCTCTGGTCGATCACCACCGACAACTCGAGATCTGGGCGGCGAATTGTCCGGAGAATTTCGAGAACCGAGCCGCATTGGTGGGCGCGGAGATTGCGCGCCTGGAGGGCCGCGATGTCGATGCGATGCGCCTCTACGAACAGGCCATCCGCTCAGCCCGCTCGAGCGGCTTCCTCCACAATGAGGCGATCGCCTACGAGCGCGCTTCCGCCTTCTACCGGGGGCGGGGGTTCGACCAGATCGCCGAGTTCTACTTGCGCAACGCCCGCTACGGCTACCTGCGTTGGGGAGCCGAAGGGAAGGTGCGGCAACTCGACACGATGCATCCACATCTCAGGCAGGAAGCGGCAGCGCCAGGTCCGACGAGCACGATCGAGGCGCCGGTCGAACGCCTCGACCTCGTGACCGTGATCAGAGTTTCGCAGGCGGTGTCGGGCGAAATGGTGCTGGAGAAACTGATCGACACGCTCATGCGCATGGCCATTGAGCAGGCCGGCGCCGAGCGCGGCTTGTTGATCCTATCGGGAGCGGTCGGGCCACGGATCGAGGCGGAAGCGACGACCTCCGGCGACACGATTCTCGTAGAGCTTCGCGATGCGCCCGCGACCGCCTGCTTGCTGCCGGAAACGGTCCTGCACTATGTCCTGCGCACCCAGGAGAGCGTCATTCTCGATGACGCCGCAACGCAGCCCTCGTTTGTTGCGGACCCCTACATCCGCCAGCGCCAGGCGCGTTCGATTCTCTGCCTGCCCTTGATCAATCAGGGCAAGCTCATCGGCGCCCTCTACCTCGAGAACAACCTCACTCCGCGGGCCTTCGCGCCGGCGCGAATCGCGGTGCTGAAGCTTCTCGCCTCGCAGGCGGCGACCGCGCTCGAAAACACCCGCCTTTACCGCGATCTCGCCGAGCGCGAAGCCAAGATACGGGGGCTGATCGACGCCAACATCATCGGGATTTGTTTCGCAGCGCGCGACGGTCAGGTGCTCGTAGCCAATGACGCGTATCTTCGCATGACAGGGTATGATCGGGACGATCTCATCTCTGGCCGGATCAACTGGACGGACATGACGCCGCCGGAATGGCGCGATCGCTCGGCGCAGGCTATCTCGGAGCTCGAGGAGACGGGAGTCTTCCAGCCGTTCGAGAAGGAGTATTTCCGGAAGGACGGTAGCCGCGTGCCCGTCCTGGTTGGTGCAGCGGCCATTGAGGGAACTGAACATCAAACCGTGTCCGTGGTCGACCTGACCGAGCGCAAGCGGGCGGATCAGACGCTGCGCGATCGCGATGCCAGGATCCGGGGACTGTTCGACGCAAACATTATCGGAATCTTTATCGCCAATTTGGAAGACCAGATTGTCGAGGCCAACGATGCGTTTCTCCACATGCTGGGATACGACCATGAAGATCTCGCTGCCGACCGCATCCACCGGAAGAGGATGACGCCCCCGGAATGGCGAGGCCGATTTGTACAGACGCAAGCGGAGCTGGACAAGTTCGGGACGGTTCAACCGTTCGAGAAAGAGTACTTCAAGAAAGACGGCAGCCGCATTCCCGTGCTGGTCGGAGCGGCGGCGCTCGAACGTGATCGCGTCGTCGCTTTCGTGCTCGATTTGACAGAGCAGAAGCGCGCGGAAGCCGAAGCGCGGCAGAGTGAGCAGCGATACCGCGAGGTGGAGATGGCGCTGGCGCACGCGAACCGCGTTGCGACAATAGGGCAGCTCACCGCCTCGATCGCCCATGAAGTGAACCAGCCCATCGCCGCGGCTGTCACCAATGCCCAAGCCGGTCTGCGCTGGCTGAGCGCGCAGCGGCCAGATCTCGAGGAAGCCAGGCAGGCGTTCCGCAATATCCAGGAGAACGGAAAACGAGCGGGTGAGGTCATCGGTCGGATCCGTGCGTTGATCAAGAAATCGCCTCCACGGAAGGACGGCATTGCGATCAACGACGCGATCCTCGAGGTTGTCGCCCTGACCTGTGGCGAAGCAGTGAAGAACGGCGTCTCCGTGCGGACGCAATTCGCGCAGGGCTTGCCGCTTATTCAAGGAGATCGGGTTCAACTGCAACAAGTGATTCTCAACTTGATCGTCAACGCCGTACAGGCGATGAGCGGCGACGGCGAGGGGGCGCGTGAATTGCTGATCAGCACAGGGACAGCCGAGTCGGGCGGCGTGCTCGTCGCGGTGCGGGATTCGGGTCCGGGGTTGCCTCCATCCAGCATCGAGCATATCTTCGACGCCTTCTACACGACCAAAGCCGATGGAATGGGGATGGGGCTGTCGATCTGCCGTTCGATCATCGAGGCGCACGGCGGACGATTATGGGCGAATGCGAACCTGCCCCGCGGCGCCCTCTTTCAATTCGTTGTGCCTGTCCGCATCGCGTCATGATGCGGGAGTCGAAAAGTCAAAAGGCGCCAGGTAGGATCAGCTCTGCGGTCGCAACGCGGGTGTGATCTTCTATGCCGACATCGGGCTGCCGCTGTTCGCCCTGCTGCTGTTCTGGGCGCGGAGCAGCAGGCGCCCAGCGGGAGCTTACTCTTGCGGACACGGTCGCCCCGCGCCGCCAACCTATGAGCTGGCGCGTTCAGAGCCGAGGCCAGAAAATCCGTCTATGACCCACAGGCGTAACGGGCCGTATTGACTTCGACCTTTCGTTGCGTTTCATGGTGTTGACGCAAATGATGACGGCCGCTTGCCAAGTATTGCGGCCTCCCGCTGCAACTGACTTGGCCTCCAATCGACGTCACCGCTTTTGATTTGGACCGCTGAATTTACGCCGTCAGCACGATGAAGCGGGAGCGCAGGGATGAAGAGCGCCATCGTAGTAGCGCTGACGGGATTTGCGCTGACCGCTTGCATCGGCCCCAAGGGCGGAGGCCAGTTCGCCGACGCGATACGTCCTCAAAGCGTCTCGGACGCTGATCGCGTTTGTCGCCGCGAATTGCCGAACGACATGATCTACCCTACTTCCTGGCCGGAAGCGCATGGGATGTCGGCGGACGAGCAGCGGAACCAACATTACCAGAAATGCATGAGGATCATGGGTCAGCCCGGCACGCCCCTCGAGCCACCAGCCCCAGCCCTGACGAGTCCCCAATAGCGAAGAACTTGCGACCGCGGGAATTTTGCAGGCGCTGGCCGTCATTGCGACCGAAGCGAAGCGACCCACGGTTGCGCTGCTGCTCTCTCACAAGTTTGTCCGCTCCATCGGTCGACGGCTGGATCCCCCGCTTTACGCGGGGATGACAAATGCTTGGCCGGTCGCGATGCAGCGGTCGTTTCGAGGCGTGTCTAACGGCCGCGGTCAGCGACCGCGGCCGATAAATCGAATCGGCGTGTCAGGACGCCGGGCGGTTGCGGCGTTCGTTCATGAAGCGATCGAACTCCTCGCGGTCCTTCGCCTTGCGGATGTTCTCGACGAACTCCGCGAATTCGCGATGCGCATCCTCGAGCTTGCGCCGCTCTTCTTCGAGCCGCGCCAGTTCGGCCTCCCGCCATTCGTCGAACGCGCGATTGCCGCTCGGCGAGGAGCGGCCCCAGGGCCCGCTGGACCATGGCCGCGGGGACGAGGGGCGCCCCGCCTGCATGGACGACATCGCCGCCCGCGCCTCGGTCCACTTGGCGGTTGCGAATGTCTGCAGATCGTCGCCGCCGAACTTTCGCTGCCAGAGTTTGTAACCCAGGATCGCCAGGCCGATCGGCCAGAAGACGGCGAATCCCAATACCATGGCGATCACTTCGAACGCGGTCCAGCGGCCGAAGCCACAGGACCGGCGCCGCCAACCCGCGTTCGCCCAGTCGTTCGGGCCGGACGCGCGTCCGCCGTTCGAACCGCCAAATGCACTCTCTGCCGCGCTCATCAAGAGCCTCCGTAAAAGCCGCCGAACCCACTGTTGACGGTCGGGCGAGCCGCTATCAGATCGTCATTCGCGCGAGCCCGCGCAAGGCGTCGCACCGAATTATTCGACGCGCGCCGCCGGACTTGCGGGCCCGCGCCCGGCCAGTATATCGAAGCGACTTTTCATTCCGGAGATCGGCAATGCTTCGCTTCGCCCTCGCGGTGGCGATTTTCCTCGGGTCGGCGGTCGCGGAAGCCCAGAGCGCGGAGAAGGTCGTCCCGACCGACCCGGGCGAAGTGCGGCTCTCGTTCGCCCCTGTCGTCAAGAAGGTGCGACCGGCCGTCGTCAACGTCTACGCCTCGCGCGTCGAGACGATGCCGCGCAATCCGCTGTTCGATGATCCGATCTTTCGCCAGTTCTACGGCTCGCAGGGCCAGAACTCGCGCACCGCCCAATCGCTGGGTTCGGGCGTGATCATCGATCCGAGCGGCCTCGTCGTCACCAACCATCACGTCATCGAGGGCATGACGGAGGTGAAGGTCGCGCTCTCGGATCGGCGGGAATTCGAAGCCGAGATCGTGTTGCGCGATCCCCGCACGGATCTCGCGGTGCTCAAGATCAAGAGCGACGATAAGTTTCCGGTACTCGAACTCGGCGATTCCGACGCGATCGAGGTCGGCGATTTCGTGCTCGCGATCGGCAATCCGTTCGGCGTCGGCCAGACGGTGACGCAAGGGATCGTCTCGGCGCTCGCGCGCACGCAGATCGGCATCAACGACTACGGTTTCTTCATCCAGACCGACGCCGCGATCAATCCCGGCAATTCGGGCGGCGCGCTGGTCGATCTTTCCGGGCGCCTCGTCGGGATCAACTCGGCGATCTATTCGCGCTCGGGCGGCAGCATGGGGATCGGCTTCGCGATTCCCGTCAACATGGTCAAGAGCGTCATCGTCGCGGCGCGGCGCGGCGGCGCGACGGTCAAACGGCCGTGGCTCGGCGCGAACCTGCAGGATATCTCCAAGGACATCGCGGAATCGCTCGGTCTGGATCGTCCGACCGGAGCGCTGGTCGTCAGCCTCGCAGCCGGCTCGCCGGCCGCCGAGGCCGGCCTGAAGCGCGGCGACGTGATCACGGCGATCGACGGGCAGCCGGTTGACGACGCCGAGGGTATCGGCTTCCGGCTCGGCGTCAAGCCGCTGGGCGGGGTCGCCTCGCTGGTCGTGTTGCGCGCGGGCAAGAACCTGGTCGCGCCGCTGAAGCTCACCGCGGCGCCCGAGACGCCGCCGCGCGACACGATACGCATCAAAGGCCGCTCGCCGTTCCAGGGCGCCGAGGTGATGAACCTGTCGCCCGCGGTGGCGGAGGAACTCTCGCTGCAAACCGACTCAGGAAGCGTCGTCGAGGGCGTCATCGTGACGGATGTCGCGCAGGATTCGATCGCTGCCAATCTCGGCGTTCAGAAGGACGACATCGTCGTCGAGTTGAACGGCGCGACGATCAAGACGACGCGCGACCTGGAAAAAGCCGCGGCGCAACGCGTACGGCTGTGGGATCTGACGATCTCCCGCGGCGGGCAGTTGATACGGTCACGCGTCTCCGACTGAGCGGAGGATGCTCAGCCCAGCAGTCGCGGAGCGCCGCCGGCGCCCGCGCCTGAGAATTTCGCGTTACTTCGGCGGCAGCGGATTCGGCAATTTCGCGAAGACCGACGGAGGAATGACGACGGAAACCGCGACCGTCGGCGTCTCGCCCGGCTTATAGGGCCCGGGGACCGCATTCTTCACGACGGGAAGACTTTTCAGGTAGGCCGCGATCGCCAACGCGTCCTCGTGGGTGAGTTTCGAGAGCGCGGGCCAGGGCATGATCGGGGAGAGCATCCGCCCATCGGGGACTTTGCCGGTGGTGATGGCTGTCACGATCTGGTCCGAGGTCCAATTCCCGAGTCCGGTTTCCTTGTCCGGCGTCAGATTCTGGCCCACCACGACGCCGAATCCCCCGCCGAAGCCCACGTCCGAGCCCGCCAGAAGCTTCGCCATGTCGGGTTTTCCGAACAAGGCCCCGGGCGTATGGCAATCGCCGCATCCTGTGATCGTGACGAGATATTGACCGCGCTCGATCGGCGTTTCCGCTCGCGCCGCGAGTGGAAAGCCGGCAAGGCTCGCGATGACGATGGTGAGAAGAGGAATGCGCCTCATCGGTGCCTCCAGTCGGAAGCCTGGGCGTGGCGCCCTGGCCATCCGGGGGCATCATCTCAAATCTACGGCGCGCTGACAAGACGCGTAATCGCGCCCAACTGGCAGATCGCGCGAATTTGACATGCCGCGCAAGCGGGGCATCCAGGGCCGACGACCTGAGCCAACGGCGGAAATCTGGACGCCCGCTTGCGGCCGGCGCCTCCGTCACGCCGCCTTGGCGGTCGACGCGGGCTTTGCCTTGCCCTTGGCGAGGCGCCGCTTGATCGACGACCAGAGCGCGCGAATTTCCCGTGCCGCGGGGCCGTTCGGGTTGATTTCCGTCACTCCCCAACCATGACGGGCAGCCTCCTGGTAGTCGACGCGGGCCAGAATGAGCGGCGAAATGAGGCCGCCCAACTCCTCCAGCGTCGCAACGCCTTCGTCCACCCGAGCCGACTGCTGCGCCGGGGGGCACTGATTGAGCAGGAAAACATAATCGCTACGCGAATCCTTCAGAGCCGCGCGCGTCTGGGCGCTGGCCCAGAGGTCGAACACGCTCGGGCGCGAGGGGATGACGTTGAGATCGGCCACCTTCATCGCCGCGGTTGCGGCCGCGCCGTCGGCGCCGGGCGTATCGATGATGACCAGCGAGACGCCATTCTTTTCCGCCGCCTCCAGCAACACCGTCAGTTTGTTCGCGTTTGCCGCGACGACCGGCACATCGTCGACGCCGCGGTTCTTCGCCCAGGTCATCAGCGAGGCCTGAGGGTCCATGTCGACGACGCAGACCCGCTCGCCCTGCTCGTGCGCCGCGACCGCCAGCGAAGACGCCAGCGTGCTCTTACCTGAACCACCTTTTTGTGTGACAAAAGCAACCGTTCGCATGATTTCTAGCCTTTCTCTTCGTTGCGCCCGGATGCGAATCGCTGACCGAGACGATCGTTTTACCATCGTAGGTTGCATCAATCGTGGTTAATAAACCGTAAACGTCAGGCGCCATAAAGTCGAATTTCGCATAAATATCTGATGCGCAGTTGCGGCAATGTGTGATTGCGCAAGGTCGCGATTGCAACTTTAGATAAATGGCGCCGGCAGCGCATGATGCGAAATGCTCGCTCGACAATCCGCAGTTACGGGAGGCGAGCCCTTTGTTGGTCCGGCTACTCGCCATCCAACGGAGTGACGCCCTTGGGCTTGCCGTCGGCGGAAAGCGTGATTTTCTCAATTCGCATTTCCGCGTCCTTCAGCAAGGCGTCGCAACGCGCTTTCAAGGTCTCGCCACGCTCGTAGAGTTTGATCGACTCCTCGAGCGCGACCGAGCCTTTTTCCAGCCGATCGACGATCGACTCCAGTTCCGCGAGCGCCGTCTCGAACGGCATCTTTTCGATATCGGCGTCTTCGGTCACGTCGGGTCCTTCAGAGCTTTCGGATGCCTACCATATGCGGGTCCGGGGCGGCAGTCGCGCGCGTGGTGAACGTGACGCGCGGCCGTTAGTCCGCGGCGCCCGCCAAGAGGCGGCACGGTCCGCGAGCGCGAGATTGGTCCGCCGCCCGTCGCTCATCAGGGCGCGCAGAATCGCCGGATCGCGATCGTCGATTTCGTCTGCACGCATAATAGTTCCCGTTTCGCCGGAATGATCGCATATCATGCGAAAACGAGCCCGCGCCGGCCTGACTTCGGCTACAACATTTCGTGGATTCGGCCCGACCCTGCCGCTCAACTCGAGGAGATGGTTCGATGCTCATCGGAATGCCCCGAGAAATCAAGGACAACGAATTTCGCGTCGGGCTGACCCCCGCTTCGGTGGCCGAGCTGACGCACCACGGGCATCAGGTCCTGATCGAAGGGTCGGCCGGAATCGGCTCGGGTCTCGCGGACGCGGAATATGTCGCCGCCGGCGCGACGATCGTCGAGGCGCCGCGCGAGATTTTCGCCCGCGCCGAGATGATCGTGAAGGTCAAGGAGCCGCTCGCCGAAGAGCGCAAGCTGTTGCGACGCGGCCAGATCCTGTTCACCTATCTGCATTTGGCGCCGGACCTTGCGCAGACCATGGACCTCGTCGCGAGCGGCGCGACCTGCATCGCCTACGAGACCGTGACTTCGCCCTATGGCGGCCTTCCCTTGTTGACCCCGATGTCGGAGGTCGCAGGCCGATTGGCGCCGCAGGTGGGCGCGCATGCGCTGGAGAAGGCGCAGGGTGGACGCGGCATTCTGCTCGGCGGCGTGCCAGGCGTGCCGGCGGCCGAGGTGATCGTGCTCGGCGGCGGCGTTTCCGGCACTCACGCCGCGACGATCGCGCTCGGCATGGGTGCGAACGTCACCGTCGTCGACAAGTCGAACGAGGCGATGCGCCGCCTTTCCGCACAGTTCGGCACCGGCGTTCGCACGATCTATTCGACGCGCGCGACGATCGCGGAACTCGTCAAGCGCGCCGACCTCCTGATCGGCGCGGTGCTGGTGCCCGGCGCCGCCGCGCCGAAGCTGGTCACCCGCGCGATGCTCTCGACCATGAAGCCCGGCGCCGTCATCGTCGACGTCGCGATCGATCAGGGCGGCTGCTGCGAGACGTCCAGAGCGACGACGCATTCGCACCCGACTTATGTCGTCGACGGCGTCGTACATTATTGCGTCGCCAACATGCCCGGTGCGGTCGCGCGCACCTCGACCTTCGCGCTCAACAACGCGACGCTGCCTTTCACGCTTGCGATCGCCGACAAGGGCTGGCGGCAGGCGCTGACTGACGATGTGCACCTGCGCGCCGGCCTCAACGTACACGACGGCAAGGTGACCTGCGAGCCGGTCGCGCAGGCGCATGGGCTGGCGTATACGCCGGCAGCGAGCGTGATCGGCTGAAGTGCGCGAAATCGATCTGCTCGCCGCGATAAGGCGCTTCTTCCGCCGTCGCGGCGACTCATCGCCCGAAATACGTCGGCTCCAGCTTTCGCCATTCCGGACTCGCGGTCACGCGAATCAGCGCCCGGTCGAGAGGCTTCTTCAGCGGCGAGTTCGCGGGCAGCGCCACGGCCATGTAGGCCGGCGCGAGCACGCCTTGCGGCATGGCGACGGCGGCTGAAAATTCCCGCGAAATCGCGTATTCCAGGGAGCCGACGCTGTTGACGATGGCGTCGACGCGTCCATTCGCCAGCGCCCGCAGCGCTTCTCGGAGATCGACGGATTTCGTGTAGTTGAGACCGAGGCTGTCGAGATATTCGGCGCCTGAGGAATCCGTGACGGCCGCGAGTCGCAGGCCACCGAGGTCGGCGCGGTCGACTTGGGCGGCCCCGACGATGTTTTCGGCGGTCATCCGCGAAACCAGGGTGCTCGAAAACAGCGAAACGAGCGCGAGGCTCGCGAGCATCCAAAGCACCGCCCAGGACGCGGCCGATCGAAGTCTTCGGCGTCTTATCGCCGTAGCCGACCGTGGTCATCGTGACCGCCGCCCAATAGAGGCCGTCGTGCAACGTTTGCACAGCCGAATCCCCCGCGCGCTCCGGTCGGGACCCCGGACGTTCCAGCGCCCACATCAGCCCGCCGATCGACAGCAGCAGGAGGAGCATGATCGCGAGCAGCGTGCCGAGTTCGGAAGCCGCGGCGCCGTAGTTCGACAACGCGGAGAGCAGCCCGGTCTTGCGCGCAAACGCGACTGCGACGCCAGAGCGATGGGCGGGATACGAAAAGTCGATGCGCTCGAACCGCTCGGGCGTGATGGTGATCGCTCCGATCGCCGCGTCGAACCGGTCCTGTTCCAGGCCTGCGAGGATCGCGTCCATGCGCGAAACCAGGGTGAATTGATAACGCCAATGCGTCTCCTCGGCGACGCGCCGCCAGAGGTCGACGCTGGCGCCGGAAAATAGACTCCGGCCCCGCCGATCCGTGAGGCGCGACGTCATAGACCGCGACGCGAAGAGGGTCTGCCAGCAGCCTCTCGCCGGCCCTCGCGACGCAGGCCGCCTGCTGCGCTGCGAAGAAAATGGCGAGCGCCGCTGCCGCGCGACGCCGGCATCGAGCAAGGACGGAAATCTGCCGCATGGGGCGACGTTTGCGTCATTTTTGTGACGTCATGACGACCGACTCTTCGTGTGGCGGGCGCGGACGCGTCGGTTTTCGCGCTCGGGGCAGGCGCTTGGCGCTGAAGGACGACGCGCATCTGCGCAAGGGCCTCGACATGCATGACGACAAGGTGACCCTCGAGGCCGTCGAAGCGGCGTACGGGTTGAAGATTGCGTTCGCAGCGAGCGTGATTGCGGGTGAGCCGCTTAATTCTGCCTTGACCAATTTGACCAACAGGCGCGGCGGGCGCAAAATACGGGCATGACACGAACCGTAAGCCTCTATCAAGCCAAAACGCAGCTCTCCGCTTTGGTCGACGCGGCAGCGAGCGGAGAGGAAATTGTGATCGCCAAGAATGGCGTGGCGAAGGCGCGTCTCGTACCCATTCCGCCAACTGTCCTTCCGCGCGAACCGTCTGGATTACTGAACATTACCTACATCGCCGAGGATTTCGACGCGCCGGACCCGGATATCATTAAACTATTCGAAGGCGAGTCGTGAACTTGCTGCTGGATACGCATGTGTTTCTCTGGTTCGAGAGCCGATCGCCGAGATTGTCCGGACGGGTTCGTGATCTGATTTCGCGAAGCGATCGACCCGTAATGGTCAGCGCAGTCTCCGCGTGGGAGATCGCCATCAAGAGACGGATCGGCAAACTTGCGTTTACCGGTCCCATTCGCGCGGCGGTCGCAAAGGCGGGGTTCGCCGAACTTCTGATCAACGCGGACGATGCGGAGTTAGCTGGCGATCTGGACTGGGACCACAAGGACCCTTTTGACCGAATGCTGATCGCGCAATGTCTCACACGCGCCCTCACCCTCGTCACGGCCGACGAAATATTGGGCCGACGCCGCGATGTTCCGGTCGTCTGGGCGGGATAAGGCC
>DASXYQ010000040.1:0-4250 GCA_036502445.1 Roseiarcus sp.
GCGAGCGGATCGATTTTGAGGCATTTCCCTGCGATCGCGGATTGGTTCCCTGTTGTCTCGCGCAGGGAATTCATCTTGCAAGCTGCTGCCCGCTGCAAATGACGGGAAGCGTGCGGCCCCGGCCATTTCCGATTGCAATACCGGCCGCCATCGACGCGCCGGTCTCATCGTGACGGCGAAATCGAAAAAAGTGCGTTTTTCTTTCTGAAAATGAGAATTGCTGTTACCTTCCGATCTCCGTTCCCTCATCTGAGACGCCGCCATGTCCGCACCGAACGCCAAGCCGATTTCGCCGAGCCGGAAATCCGAGCGCGCTCGCCATATCTACGCTGCGATGATGGACGGGCGCAGTTTGCGGGAGATCGCGGAAGCCGAAGGGCTGGGTGTTCGCCGCATTCAGCAGATCGTCGCCGAGGAACTCGCGCGACGCAGAGGCGATCCCGTCAACGACTACGCGGTTCTGCAAATCGCGCGTCTGGAGCAGGCGCAGGAATTGCTCGGCGCCAAGATCGACGCCGGCGAGGCGGCGGCGGTCCCTGCTTTCTTGCGGGTCATCGAGCAACTGAGCAAACTGGCGGAGCGTCAGTTCCATCTTTCGGGATCGGCGATGCTCCGGCTCGCCGACGAGGCCGACGAAATGGAGGAACGTTTCGAGCGCCTCGCCGTCGCGCGCGAAGTTCTCGCCGAACGCCGCGCCCGGCGACGCCGCGCGGAGAGCGAAGCCAGCGCGAAGCCGAACGCCCCGCAAGCCATTGAAATCACAGCAAACGGCGAAATCGTCGATTTCGCGCCCCAATGATATCAAGGACTTGCGAGCGCCGAAGCGAAACGTTTTTCTTTCGCAGGCGAAAATTTTCAGTTCGCAAGCGAAATTATTTGTTTCGCAAGCGAAATTTCCCTTTCGTTTCGCGCGTCCGCGGCGCGAGACAATTCGCCGCCATGGCATTTTCCGTCTTGACCGGGCTTGTCCCGGCCATCCACGTCGTGGTGTATGACCGCCGGCCGAGATTTAGCCTGGAGGGCGGAGCCGAGGCGACTCGACTAAACCGCCCGGCGGTCGATCTCGGACCGACGTGGATGACCGGGACAAGCCCGGTCATGACGGTTCATCGCTCGCGAAGATCGGGCCGCCGCTCTCGGGTGATCCGCTCCGCCTCCTCCCGCCGCCATTGCTCGATGCGCGCGTGATCGCCGGACAGCAGCACGTCGGGAATGCTCCGCCCCTCCCATGCGCGTGGGCGCGTGTAATGGGGATATTCGAGCCTGCCCGTCTCGAAACTCTCCTGCTCGCCAGATTCGGGTTTCCCCATGACGCCGGGAAGCAGCCGGATGCAGGCGTCGAGCACCGCGAGCGCCGCGATCTCGCCGCCCGAAAGAACGTAGTCGCCGATCGAGATCTCGACCAGGCCGCGCGCCGCGACGATCCGCTCGTCGGCGCCTTCAAAGCGCGGACAGACGATCACGAGCCCCGGCCCCGCCGCCCACTCGCGGGCGCGCCGTTGCGTGAACGGCTCGCCGCGCGGGCTCATGATCAGCCGCGGACGCGGATCGTCCGGCGCCACCGCCGCGTCCAGGCTGGCCGCGAGCACGTCGGCGCGCATCACCATGCCCGGCCCGCCCCCCGCCGGCGTGTCGTCGACCGCGCGATGACGGCCGAGGCCATGCTCGCGGATATCCCGCGCCTCGAGCGACCACAGCCCGCGCGCCAGCGCGTCCCCCGCGAGCGAAAGGCCGAGCGGGCCGGGGAACATTTGCGGGAACAGCGTCAGCAGCGTGCAGGCGAACATCGGCGGGTTCTAAGGGTAAATCTCGCGGGACGGAAACCCTTCCCCCGCAAGGGGGGCAAGGTGGCCCCATAGCCCGTCGGAAGACGGGCGTTCTTCGAACGCCCTATGGCGCCGGATGAGTGGGGGATCAAGCGGAGTGAGATGACTCCGAACGTACAGCACATGGCGTGGCATATGCCGAAAGTGAGCGGAGCTCCACGGAGCCATCTCGCTCCGCTCGATCCCCCTCATCCGTCATTGCTTCGCAATGACACCCCCCGCGAAACGCCCTTGCGTTTCGCTCGGCCCCGCAAGGGGGGAAGGGAGTGGGCCTCGGCGAAATTCCCTGCTCTTTTCCCTGCTGCAGGGAACTCGAGAAGCCCGCGTGTCAGCTTGGGTCGCGCCGGCGATGGCTCCCACCCGATGGGAGGCCGATATTCGCGGCGGATATTGCCATGACCGCCGCGGCAGGCCATGTGCTTGCGCTGAGTCCTCGCTCGCCCGAAAGCCGCCTCATGCCGATCGACGCCCGCCCCACGCTCGCCGAACCCGACGATGATCCCTATCTCTGGCTCGAGGACGTCGACGGTCCGCGCGCGCTCCAGTGGGTCGACGCGCAAACGGCGGAAACCTTGCGGCGGTTCGGTTCGGAGCGCTTCGCCAGGGATCGCGACGTCCTGACCGGCCTGTTGGACCGGCCGGACCGCATCCCCAACATCACCCGGCGCGGCGGCGTCCTCTACAACTTCTGGCAAGACGCAGCCAATCCGAAGGGCCTCTGGCGCCGGACAAGTCTCGCGTCCTACCGCGACGCCGATCCGAACTGGGACGTGCTGCTCGATCTCGACGCGCTTGCAAAGGCGGAAGGCGAGGATTGGATCTGGGCGGGCGCGTCGACCCTGCCCCCGGCCCACGATCGCGCGATTCTGCGCTTGTCGCGCGGCGGCGGCGACGCGGTGGTGCTGCGCGAGCTCGACGTTCCCTCGAAGCGGTACGTCAAGGACGGATTTCGCCTGCCCGAAGCCAAAGGCGGCTCCTCTTGGCTCGATCGCGACACGCTGCTGGTTTACAGCGCTCTCGGTGAGGGAATGGCGACGCGGTCCGGCTACGCCCGGACCGTCCGGCTCTGGCGACGAGGCGAAGACTTCGAAAGCGCCCCGATCCTGTTCGAGACCCAATTCGAGGGATTGGCTGTCGATGGCTCGCTCGATCGCACCTCGACCGAGAAGCGATTCGTCTTCACGGAGCATCACAGCTTTTTCGAACATGACGACTGGTTCGGACCCGACGCCGGCGCCCTCACGCGCCTCGACGTCCCCAGAGATGCGTGGAAGCTGATTCACGGCGATTGGCTCCTAGTCAAGCCGCGGAGCCTCTGGACGATCGGCGAAGCGAGCTATCCCCCCGACACGCTGCTGGGCATCCGGCTTTCGCGCTATGTCGAGGGCGCCCGCGACTTCGCCGTTCTGTTCACCCCGGGCGACCGACGCGCGTTGCAACATTACTCCTGGTGCGGTTCGAAACTGGTGGTTTCCATCCTCGACGAATTGCGCCCCGAGTTCGAGCTATTCACGCCGGGGGACGGCGGCTGGACGCGTGGAAAAGTGTCGGGGCTGCCCGACGTTGGAGTCGTTTATGTCTCGCCGCTCGACTTGTTCGACGAGGAGAGCAACGGCGAGGCGCTCGTCTCCCTGCAAGATCCGGTGACCCCGCCCTCGCTGCTGCTGGCCGACCTCGAGCCGGCAGTTCCGACGGCGCCGACTCTATTGAAGCGGTCGCCGGCCAATTTCGACGCGACGGGCCTCGTCGTCAGTCGCCACGAGGCGATCTCGATCGACGGCGAGCGCATCCCCTATGTCCAGGTCGGTCCGCGCGACGCGACAGGCGACGCATTCGTGCACCTGTCCGGCTATGGCGGATTCGGCGTCTCTGAAGAACCCTATTACAACACTGCGATCGGCAAGCTGTGGCTGGAGCGCGGCGGCGTCGGCGTGGTCGCCAATCTTCGCGGCGGCGGTGAATTCGGCACGCGCTGGCACGACGCCGGCCGCCGCGAGAAGAAGCGGCTTTCCCACGACGATTTCGCTGCCGTCGCGGCCGATCTCGCCGCGCGCGGCGTCGCTACGCCGAGGCATATCGCCGCCGAGGGCGGCTCGAATGGCGGCATCCTGATCTCCAACATGCTGACGCGCTATCCCGAGCGCTTCGGCGCGCTGTTCTGCACCATTCCGCTGATCGACATGCGCCGCTACACGAAACTGCTCGCGGGCGCGAGCTGGATCGATGAATACGGCGATCCCGACAAGCCGGAGGACTGGGCTTTTCTCAGCGCGATCTCGGCCTACCACGTCGCCGAGCCGGGCCGCCGCTACCCGCCCATCCTCATCGCCACCTCGCGCCGCGACGATCGCGTGCACCCCGGGCACGCCCGCAAGATGGCGGCGAAACTGCAGGCAATGGGGTACGAGGCCTATTTCTACGAAC
>DASXYQ010000041.1:0-9473 GCA_036502445.1 Roseiarcus sp.
GTCGGCGCTCCCTTCTCCCGCTCTTGCGGGAGAAGGGAGCGCGAAGCGCCGGATGAGGGGCGTGACGGCCCAGACCCCTCACCCCAACCCTCTCCCGCGAGAGCGGGAGAGGGGGTGGTTGGGCCGCGTTCTTTATCTCGACAAAATTATTACCGTGGCTTTAGTTGCACTAAAGCCGGCCCCTCCCTATCTGTCCAACCTATGAAGCTCGCGGATTGGCTCCTTCGCAACGACGTCAAGCGCGTCGAATTCGCCCGCCGAATCGGGCTGTCCCCCGGCGCGGTTACGCAGATCTGCCGAGACGCCGGGGCTTGGCTTTCGCGCGAGACCGCGGAGCGCATCGTCGTGGAGACGCGCGGCGCGGTCACGCCCAACGATTTTTTGGCGCACGCGCCGTCCCTCGACAGGGGAAATGACATGCTGCATCCGGTCACCCAGGCGATCGAAGCCTTCACCCGCGGCGAAATCGTCGTGGTCACCGACGACGACGACCGTGAGAACGAAGGCGACCTGATCCTCGCCGCCTCGATGTGCACGCCGGAAAAAATGGCGTTCATCATCCGCGAAGGCTGCGGCATCGTCTGCGCCCCCTTGACCGCGGACGCCGCGCGTCGGTTGAATCTGCAGCCGATGGTGGCGATGAACGACGCACCGCTCGGCACCGCCTTCACGGTCTCGGTGGATACGCGCCACGGCCTCACCACCGGAATTTCCGCGGAGCAGCGCAGCAATACGGTTCGCGCGCTCGCCAACGGCAACATGGGGGCGAGCGATTTCGTTCGCCCTGGCCATGTCTTCCCGCTCATCGCCAAGGACGGCGGCGTCTTGATGCGCTCCGGCCACACCGAGGCGGCGGTGGACCTCTGCAAGCTCGCCGCGCTGCCGCCCGTCGCCGTCATCTGCGAACTCGCCAACGACGACGGCACGGTCATGGTCGGGCCTCAGATCGAGGCTTTCGCGCACCGGCACAAACTCGTGCGCATCTCCGTCGCCGATCTCATCGCCTACCGTCAGGCGCGCGAGAAACTGGTCGAACGCGTCGCCTGCTTTCCCGTCAAGACGCCGATCGGCGAGCTCGCGGGCTATGCCTATCGAACGCCGTTCGACGCAGTGCTGCACTTCGCCTTTGTGCACGGCTCGATAGGCGACGGCCGCGACATGCCGGCGCGGCTGCATCGCGCCGACATTCTCGGCGACATCTTCGGCGCCGGCGTGATCCCGCGCGTGCTGCAACGCTTCAAGGAGGAGGGTCGCGGCGTGCTCGTCTACCTGCGCGAGGGAACCGCCGGTGTGCCAGTCCACCTCGTCGGCGCCCAGCCGCAGAATTCGGACGGCGAACGCGCGATGCAATGGCGTGAAGTCGGCCTCGGCGCGCAAATCCTGCGCGATCTCGGGGTGTCCTCGATCCGGCTGCGCAGCACGAACCCGCGCAAATTTGTCGGCCTTTCGGGTTTCGGTATCGAGATCGCGGCGGTGGAGGCGATCGAGGGGTAATGCCGGGAGTCGAATGCGGGCGAGTTGTCAGGCAGGCGTCTTCGATCGGCGGCGCGCGGATTTCTCGCCAGTTTCGAGACTATTGAGAGTGGTGAGAGTGATAGGCTTACGATCCGGAAATTCGACGACGAGACGCAGCCTGCCGCCCATCGCCTCGACATAGGAGCGAAGCGTCGAGATGAGAAAATCGCTTCGCTTCTCGATTCGCGATACGCCGTCTTGGCTTATGTGCAGGGCTTCGGCCAGACGCTGTTGCGTGAGTTCATGCGCCCTGCGCAAATCCCGCAGCGTCATTTCCTCTTCGATCAGGCTTGCTGCTTGTGTTGCAACTTCTCTTTGATGGTCGGGGGGAAGTCCCGCGATCACTTCATCCAGCGTCTTCGTCATTGAACCTCACTTAGCCCCTCGATCGGAACGAGGCGCGGACTGAACGAAAACTCGGACTTGATTCGTATACGGCATTGCCGTATACATCCCCCAGGATGCATGGGGTAGTCTTCACGCACATTTTCGAACATCAGGCTAAGAAAGCAGGCTTGCGGGAGGAGGAGCTCATGGAAATAGCTTCTTGGTTGGCGGAAAACCCGTTGGCGGGCGATTTGATGGTCGGAACTGGCGGTGCAAGAGAAGTCCGATTTTCGCGAGAAGGTAAAGGTAAGAGTGGCGGGTACCGAACAATCCACTATTTCGGAGGCGACGATCTTCCAATCTTTCTGGTTGCACTGGTTGACAAAGGGAGAAGAGGCAACTTGTCGATGGCCGAGCGGAACACATTGGTGATCACGTTGGGTAAAATAGGCAAAGCTTATCGCGAGGGCGCCGCAGCGCGCGCGAGGTTGCAGCGAGGACTCTCATGACCAAATTTGGCGAGGATCTGATCCAGAGCGCACAAGAAGCATTGGCGATCGCGAAGGGCGAGATAGCGCCTGCCCGCGTCTACAATCCGAAGTCGATCGATGTTATCGCTATTCGCAAAAAGCTCGGCCTGTCCCAGCAAAAATTCGCAGAGCGCTTCGGCCTCAGTCCCGCCATGGTCCGCGATTGGGAACAGAAACGCCGCAATCCTGACCAGGCCGCCCGAACGCTGTTGACCGTGATCGCACGCGATCCCGAGGCGGTGGAGCGGGCGCTGACTTCCTGATATGCGTGGCGAAGCGATATCTGCGTTCCGGCCCCCCGCCGAACGCCTCGCCGGCTTCGGACAGAGCTTGCCATGGGCCTAGCCTCCCCGCCCTCCCTCGACGTCGGCGCGACAGCCGCGTGGCTTGTCGACGGCGCGCGCTCGGCTTCGAGCTCGCAGGACGTGCTCGCCGAACTCTGCGCGCGCCTGGTCGACGACGGCCTTCCGCTATGGCGGGTCGCCGTGTTCGTGAATACGCTGCATCCGGAGATAATGGGGCGCCGCTTCCTCTGGCGGCCGGGCGCTGAGGTCGAAGTCGGCGAGGTGTCGTTCCAGTTTCTCAACGAAAGCAGCTACCTGACCAGCCCGGTGGTGCGCGTCCAAGCCACCGGCGAAACCATTCGCCGGCGGCTCGCCGACCCGGAATGCCCGTTGGATTTTCCCTTCCTCGCGGAGATGCGCGAAGAGGCGGTCACGGACTATCTCGCGATGCCGCTGCGCTTCACCAATGGCGAAATCCACACCGCGAGCTTCACGACCCGCGAGCCGGGCGGCTTCGCGGCCGGGCAGATCGCCGCGATCGAGGCGATCGTCCCGCCGCTGGCGCGGGTCGCCGAGGTCCGCGGGCTGCGCAGGACCGCGATCAACCTGCTGAACGCTTATGTCGGACGCGACGCGGGCGAGCGCATTCTGGCGGGGCGCATCCGGCGCGGCGACAGCGAGACGATTCGCGCGGTGATCTGGCTGTCGGACATGCGCGGCTTCACCCGCCGCGCCGACACGATGGCGCCGGTCGCGCTGATCGAACTGCTCAACCTCTTTTTCGACAATCTCGTGCCGGCGATCGAGGCCGAGGCCGGCGAGGTGCTGAAATTCATGGGCGACGGCCTGCTGGCGATCTTCCGCATCGCGGAGGACGGCGAGATCGCTGCGGTCCGCGCCCGCGCGCTGCGGGCGGCGCGACAAGCTGAGGCCAACATCGCGGCGCTGCGGGCGGGGGAGGGCGGGCAGGACTTGCGTTTCGGGCTTGCGCTTCACGTCGGCGAGGCGCTCTACGGCAATATCGGCGCCGGCTCGCGGCTCGATTTCACCTGCATCGGTCCTGCGGTCAACATGGCAGCGCGACTGGAGAAAATCGCCGCGCGGCTCGGCCGGACCGTGGTCGGCTCCGCCGCCTTCGCGCGCGATCTGCCGGAGGATTTCGTCGCGCTGGGAGACTTCGAACTCGCGGGTTTCCGCGAACCACAGACCGTGTACGGCCTGCGTGAGGGGCCCGGCAGCGCCTGAAGGAGTGGAGCGATGGCCGGCAGATATTTCGAGCAGTTTGAGGTCGGGCAGACCTTCTTTCATGAAATCCGGCGCACGGTGACGGACATGGACAATATCCTGTTCTCCGCGTTGACCTACAATCCGGCGGCGATTCACATCGATCATGAATATGCCAAGACCACCGAGTTCGGCCGTCCGCTGATCAACTCCATCTTCACGCTGGGCCTCATCGTCGGCCTCTCCGTGCAGGATACGACGTTGGGAACGACGGTCGGCAACCTCGGCTGGGAGGAGGTGGCCTTTCCCAAGCCGGTGTTCGCAGGCGACACCATCCGGGCGGAAACCAAGGTGGTCGCGTTGCGCGAGAGCAAGTCCCGCTCGACCCAAGGCATCGTCACGTTCGAACACCGCGGCTTCAACCAGCGCGACGAAGTCATAGCCACCTGTCGACGCGTCGCGCTGATGTTGCGCAAGCCGACCTGAGGGCGCACCACCCCATTGCGGGGGGAGGCGGATGAAACAATGGCTTCGAGCGTTCCCATTACGACGCTCCCCGTCATTGCGAGCGCAGCGAAGCATCCACGGTTCCGCTGCCGCCCGCCGATTTGGCCGCGACTCCTCCGCTGCCTCCCCTTTGGTCCTTGAAGCGCTTACTACACGACTGGTTTTGGGAATCCGGCGGCGGACCGTCTCGTGGAGAGATGGATTGCTTCGCTACGCTAAAAAGAAACAAACGGTTATCACGCTGATTTTGCTCAAGAAAGCTGTTACGGAAAAACAGAACAAAATCCGCGAGTTTCATCCATCAGGGTCGGCCGAAGGCGGTGCACAACTCGCAATGATGGGGAGCGCCCGAGTTAGATATATCAGTTGAAAAATTTTATTATCCAGCACGGTGCGCGGATCGATTTCGCCCCAAATTCCCTATTCGATCGAAAAGGCGGAATTAATTCCCTGCGTCCGCGAAAAAAATCCCTGCTCGCCTGCACAGGGAATTCGCTCGCAAACAGTCTGAATTCGCATATGTTTTCGACACGGATTGTTGCTGAAAACGGCTGAATCGGCGAAATTTCCCTGCATTTTTCCCTGCCAGCAGGGAATTTGGTCCATTCAGGAGACGTGAAATCGTTGCGCGGCGAGCCGCCGAGGGCGCCGACCGTCGGGAACGACGCATGTCAAACGCGCATCATGCTCGACGCCGCGCCCCGCCCTGGCCAGCCGGGCCGCGTTTGCGTATGGGATCAATCCATGAACACGGGCGCGATTCGCATCCTCGGGGTCGATCCAGGCCTGCGCAACACCGGTTGGGGCCTGATCGAGGTCGCGGGTTCGCGCCTGGCGTTTGTCGGCTGCGGCTCGATCGAGACCGATGCGGCGATCGCGATCGCCGGGCGGCTCGCCTACATTCATCGGGCGCTCGCCAAGCTGATCGAGGACGAGCGGCCCGACGAGGGCGCGGTCGAGGAGACCTTCGTCAACCGCGATCCGCAATCGGCGCTGAAGCTCGGTCAGGCTCGCGGCGTCGCGCTCGCGGCGCTTTCGCTCGGCGGCCTGCCGGTGGCGGAATATGCGGCCAATCTGATCAAGAAGACGGTCGTCGGCGTCGGCCATGCCGAAAAACAGCAGGTGGCGATGATGGTCAAGATGCTGCTGCCGGCGAGCGAGGCGCGGTCGCCCGACGCCGCCGACGCGCTCGCGGCGGCGATCTGCCACGCCCAGCATCGGCGCGCGCGGGCGCGAGGCGCGGCATGATCGGCAAGCTCAAGGGGCTCGTCGACCAAGTCGACGAAGACGGCCTGATCGTCGATGTCGGCGGCGTCGGCTATCTCGTCGCCGCTTCGGCCCGCACCTTGCGCGCGCTCCCCGCTCTCGGCCAGCCCGTCACGCTGCATATCGAGACGCAGGTGCGCGAGGACTCGCTCCGGCTGTTCGGCTTTCTCACCCTCGCCGAGCGCGATTGGTTCCGCCTGCTGCAGAGCGTGCAGGGGGTAGGCGCCAAGGTCGCGCTCGGCGTCCTCGGCGCGCTGTCGGGGGAGGCGCTGAGCGCGGCGATCGCACGGCAGGACAAGGCGATGATGGCCCGCGCGCCCGGCGTCGGCCCCAAGCTCGCCGCGCGGCTCGTGCTGGAGCTGAAGGACAAATCGCCGGCCCCCGGTGTCGACGAACTCGGCCGCGTCGTCGGCGCCATTGAGTCCGGCTCGAAACTGCCCAAGTCGGCGGAGGACGCAGTGCTCGCGCTGGTCGGTCTCGGCTATGCGCGCCCGCAAGCCGCCGCGGCCGTCGCCAAGGGCTTCACGGCTATGGGAGCGGAGGCGTCGGCGGCGGCGCTGATCCGCGCGGGGTTGAAGGAATTGGCGCAGTGACGTCGTTTTTGCGATAATGGTCACAAGCAGGAAAGGTGAAATCGCATGAGCGTCGTGACATTGAATTCAAAATATCAGCTCGTCGTCCCAAAGGAATTGCGGGACCGAAAGAAGTGGTGGCCGGGGCAGGAATTCGCTTTTATCGATCATCTCGACCGCGTCAAACTCGTACCCGTTCCCAAGCGCGAGGAATTCGCCGGAATGGCGAATGGCGCGGACTTCGGGGAATATCGTGATCGCAACGATCGCTACTGATGCGGGTCGTCGACACCTCGAGGGGGTGAGCTCGGCGTCATCTATTTCGAAAAGTCGTCCTCACCGTGAACGCTGATCCTCCGCCGCCGCGTTTTTGGGCGCCCGCCTTCGGCCTCGCCGCCCTGTTCGGCTTGCTGGGGCCCGCGATCGGGGGCGCGCTGGCGATCCCCCTCGCGTTCGCTTTCGCCGCGCCCACCGACGTCGACATCGTGAGCAATATCGGCTGGGTCGCCGCGGCGATCGGCCACGCCTTCGTTCTGATCCCCGCCTACCTCTTGGGCCTCGGGCCCGCTATAGGGGCGGGGCTCGTCTATGCGCTCGCGGATTCCGCCGCTCCCGAGCGCGCGCCGCGCGCCCTGATCGCGGCGGCGATCGGCGCCCTCTTCGCATACGCGCTGGTCCTCGCCCTGATCTCACTGGGAGCCTTCGTCGTCGGAATGATCGGCGAGGGGTGGCGGGAAATGCTTTGCGACTGGATCGGCTCGCCGTTCACGGAAGAAGGAGGCGAAGCGTTGACTCGCGCGATCGTCATCTCCGGCGCGGCGGCGGCGTTGGTATGTTCCCTGGCGGCGAGCCTGCTGGGGCTGACGACGCGGACGCCCGCGACGACCGCAAGAACCGCCCCGAGATGACCGCCCCGCCCCGCCGCCTCGTCTCAGCCGAAAAACGCCCGGAGGACGAGACTTCGCTGCGCCCGCAGGTTCTCGCCGACTTCACCGGCCAGGAAGCCGCGCGCAAAAACCTGAAAGTGTTCATCGAATCGGCGAAGTCGCGCGGCGAGGCGCTCGATCACGTGCTGTTCGTCGGGCCGCCCGGCCTCGGCAAGACGACGCTCGCGCAGATTGTCGCTCGCGAACTCGGGGTCAATTTTCGCTCGACCTCGGGGCCCGTCATCGCCAAAGCGGGCGACCTCGCCGCGCAGCTCACCAACCTCGAGACGCGCGACGTTCTCTTCATCGACGAGATTCACCGGCTCAATCCGGCTATCGAGGAAATCCTTTATCCCGCGATGGAGGATTTCCAGCTCGATCTCATCATCGGCGCCGGGCCGGCGGCGCGATCGGTCAAGATCGACCTTTCGCCGTTCACGCTGATCGGGGCCACCACACGGGCGGGCCTGCTGACGACGCCGCTGCGCGACCGCTTCGGCATCCCCGTGCGGCTCAATTTTTACACCGTTCCCGAACTCGAGATCATCGTGCGGCGCGGCGCGCGCGTCATCGGCCTCTCGCTCTCCGACGACGGCGCCAACGAGATCGCGCGGCGTTCTCGCGGCACGCCCCGCATCGCAGGACGCTTGTTGCGCCGCGTACGTGATTTCGCCGTCGTCGAAGGCGCCGCGATCGTCAGCCGAGCGATCGCCGATGGCGCGCTGCGCTTGCTGGAGGTCGATGGAATCGGCCTCGACCAGATGGACCGGCGCTATCTCGATGCGATCGCGGTGAGCTTCGGCGGCGGCCCGGTCGGCGTCGAGACGATCGCCGCCGCCCTCTCCGAGCCCCGCGACGCTATCGAGGAGATCATCGAGCCCTATCTCATTCAGCTCGGCTTCCTCCAGCGCACCCCGCGCGGGCGGCTGCTCACCTCGCACGCGTTCAAACATCTCGGACTCGCCGAGCCGCCGCGCGAGCCGGTGCAGACGATATTGTTCGACGACGATTGAAGCTCGCCTCAGACAAGGGGAATCGTGTTACAGTTCGCTTGAACGCGCCGCCGCCGTCATTGCGAGGAGCGTTGCGACGAAGCAAACCCAAGGGCCGCGTGACGGCCCGTGGGTTGCTTCGCTGCGCTCGCGATGACGCGGTTGTGTCAGAACCATTGACGCCGCCGAACCTGGAACCCCGTGCCGACCCTCATCCGCTTCCTCGTCATCGTCGGCGTCATCGCCGGGCTCGTCTATGGCGGTATGATCGCGCTGGTCGCCCTTGTGAAAGTCGAGCCGCGCGAGATGAGCCAGAGCATCGAAGTTCCCAAGGCCCCCAAATGAGCGCGCGCGCGTCGGCATCGCCGCAGCATCTCCTCGCGTCGTTCCTCGAGGCGATCGCCTCGGAGCGCGGCGCGAGCCGCAACACGATCGAGGCCTACCGGCGGGATCTCTCGGCCTATCTCGATTTCCTCGGCGAGCGGGGCTCGAACGCGCTCGCGGCGACCAACGACGAAATCCGCGCGTTCCAGGCCCACGGCGGCGCGAGCGGGCTCGCGTCGGCGTCGCTGGCGCGGCGGCTTTCCGCGGTGCGGCAATTTCATAAGCATCTCTACGTCGAGGGCGGGCGCGCCGACGATCCGACCTTGGCGATCGAGGGACCGCGCCGCGCGCGGCCGCTGCCCAAAGTTCTCAGCGTCGCGGAGGTCGACAAGCTGATCGCCGTCGCGCGCGAGGGGATCGAGGCGTCGGAACGTCCGCCCGGCGAACGGTTGGCTACGGCGCGAATGGCGTGCCTGATCGAGCTGATCTACGCCTCCGGGCTGCGCGTTTCCGAACTGATCGCTCTGCCGAAGTCGGCTGCCCGCGCGAAGGAGCCGCTGATCGCTGTCCGCGGCAAGGGCGACAAGGAGCGGCTGGTTCCGATTTCCGAGCCGGCGCGGGCCGCGATGCGGCTCTATCGCGCGCGGCTCGACGAACTCGCGCCCGGCCACGCGACCAGCCCCTGGCTCTTTCCGGCGGAAGGCGAGAGCGGCCATCTGACGCGCCAGGTTTTCGCACGCGACCTCAAAGTCATCGCCGCGGCCGCCGGCATCGCGTCGGCCCGCATCAGCCCGCACGTGCTGCGCCACGCCTTCGCCAGCCACCTGCTGCAGAACGGCGCGGACCTGCGCGTCGTCCAGGATCTGCTCGGCCACTCCGATATTTCCACGACGCAGATTTATACCCATGTGCTCGACGACCGCGCCAAGGCGATGGTCCGCGATCTGCATCCGCTGGGGGACGCCTCCGATGAATGAATACGCGCACCCGCAGGCCACGCTCGAGA
>DASXYQ010000042.1:0-7214 GCA_036502445.1 Roseiarcus sp.
CACCGCATTTGCCGCCGAACTCGCCTCGCCGAGCGACGATCCCCTGAACCCGTTTCCCCACATAGGATTCACCGTCGCCTACAACATGTCGGATCAGCCGGCCGCGACGGTCAATTGCGGCTATAGCGAAGCGGGCCTGCCAATCGGCCTGCAGATCGTCGGCCACAGATTCGACGACGTCGGCGTGATGGCGGTCGCGATGGCGTTCGAAGCGATGCGCGCCGCCGAGGCGCGTCCATGGCCCGAGCCGCCGGGCGGTTGATCCCTTCCCCCCTGCGTGGGAAGGTGCCGAGCGAAGCGAGGCGGATGAGGGGGATCGAGCGCAGCGAGATGGCTCTGATCGGTCAACACGCGAAATTTGCCATCGAACGACACACCATGCCACGCGAAATCCCACGATCGCTGCTTCTCCGTTTTGCGCGCGAACAGCGCGCCAACGCTGTTCAAGCCGAAGCCATTATCTGGCATGCGGTTCGGAACCGAAGATGCGAGGGAGCGAAGTTCCAAAGGCAGGTTCCCCTCGGGAACTGTATCCTGGACTTCATCTGTTTCGAGCGCCGGCTCGTTATTGAAATCGACGGACTGAGCCATGAAGTCGCGGAGCAGCGCGTTGCTGACAAAGAGCGCGACGGGTGGTTACAGGAGCAGGGCTTCCGGGTTCTTCGGCTGCCCAATGAGCTCGTCATTGCTTCAACCGAACTGGCGGTGGCGCGGATCCGTGATGCGCTTGCGAATTGAGCGGCGCACCACGGAGCCATCTCGCTCCGCTCGATCCCCCTCATCCGGCCGCGCTTCGCGCGTCCACCTTCCCCCGCGAGGGGGGAAGGGGTTTCACACGATCCCCGCCGACGCCACGCCCGTGGCGGGTCGTTCGCGGGCCTTCGCGGCGCGATAGCCAGAGGCGCGATAGACGCTGAGCGGATCGATGGCCCCGCCCACGGATTGCCGGGCTTCCGCGAGCAGCGGCGAGACGTCGGTGGTGAAAGCCTGCTTCAAGAGGACGTGGGCGCCCAGCGCGTCGTTGGCGTCCTGCGCGGCGCCGAGCGCGGCGCGATCGACCAGCAGCGCTTGCGCGTAGGCGCGTTGCAATTCGACCGCCGACAGCATCAGGCTCTCGATCGGATCGCTGACATTGTGCGACTGATCGATCATATAGGCGGGAGCGAAACCCTCCGCACGCCGTGCGCCGGCGTCGACCAGTTCGTTGAAGACGAGGAAGAGCTGGAACGGCTGGATCGAACCGGCGTCGAGATCGTCGTCGCCGTATTTGGAATCGTTGAAGTGAAAGCCGGCGAGCTTGCCGAAGCGCACGAGCCGCGCGACGATCTGCTCGATATTGACGCCCTGCGCGTGATGGCCGAGGTCGACGAGACACTTGGCCTTCGGACCCAGCTCCGTCGCCGCGATATAGCTGCTGCCCCAGTCGGAAACGACGGTGGAATAGAACGCCGGCTCGTAGAGCTTGTGCTCGAGGAACACCTGCCAATCCGCGGGCAGCCCGGCGTACACTTGGCGCATCGCCTCCAGATAGCGGTCGAACGCTTTGGTCAGGTTCGACTGGCCCGCGAAGTTCGAGCCGTCGGCGATCCAGACCGTCAGCGCCTTCGAGCCGAGCTTCTCGCCGAGCGCGATGCATTCGAGGTTGTGCGAGACGGCCAGCGCGCGAGCCGCCGGGTCGGCGTTGGAGAGCGAGCCGAACTTGTAGGAATACTGCTGGCCCGGCTGGTCCTGGAACGTGTTGGAATTGACGGCGTCGAAGCCGAGGCCCCGCGCCGCCGCCGCCTCGCGCAATTCCTTCGGATCGTCGAACTTGTCCCAGGGAAAATGCAGGGAAATGGTCGGGGTCGCGCGCGTCAGTTGCTGTACCACCCCGCAGTCGTCGAGCTTGTCGAAGATATGGCGCGGCTCGCCCGGGCCGGGAAAGCGGGCAAAGCGCGTGCCGCCCGTGCCGACGCCCCACGTGGGCAGCGCGACGCCGAAAGCGGCGACCTTCTTGGCGATCGCCTCGGCCTCGAGGCCTCGGCGCGCCAGTACGCGCCCCAAGTGATCGTAGTCCTCGACCAGAGCGGCGGCGGCCTCTTTGTTGGCCTCGGCGATGAAGCCGGCGTCGATGGAGAAGCTCATGGGGCTACCTCGACAGGAGTTGATTTTGACTACACTTGTTGTGTCATGCTCGCGAACGCGAGCATCCAGGACATCACGACGCTACCAGGAATTGACGCTTCGCGGCTGCTCGCCCAGTTTACCTGCTCGCACCAGCTCGTCACGGCCCGACGGCTGGATACCCGCTTTCGCGGGTATGACACACCCTCATCACCGCGTGAACGACTGCACGTTGCCGGCGTCGACGTTGAGAATGTTGCCGGTTGATTTCGAGGCGGCGTCGCTGACGAAGAAATAGACGCCCTCGGCGATGTCCTCGGGGAACACCGAGAGTTTCAACATCGAACGCTGGCGATAGACTTCCTCAAGCGCATCCTCGCTGACCTTGTTGGATTGCGCGCGCTGTTGCCGCCATTCGCCCTGCCAGATCTTCGAACCGCGCAGCACCGCATCGGGATTGACGGTGTTGACGCGGATGCCGTGCGGCGCGCCTTCCAGCGCCAGACACCGCGCGAGGTGAATTTCCGAGGCCTTGGCCGCGCAATAAGCGGACGCGCCGGCCGAGGCGGCAAGGCCGTTTTTCGAGGCGACGAACACCAGATTGCCGCCCCGGCCCTGCCGCAGCCAGAGCCGGAACGCCTCGCGCGAGACGAGGAAATAGCCGGTCGAGAGAATGTCGACGTTCTTCTCCCAGAGAGCGAGCGAGGTGTCCTCGATCGGCGACGCCGAGGCGATGCCGGCGTTGGAGACGACGATGTCGAGGCCGCCGAACGCGAGCGTCGCTTCCGAGAAAGCTTTCGCCACCGCCGCCTCGCTCGCGACGTCCATCGATACGCCGCGAACCAGGTCCTTGCCGAAAGTCTTGGCGAAACTCGCGACCGCTTCGTCGAGCGCGCCCTCGTCGATGTCGGCGACGACCACGCAGGCGCCCTCGCTCATCAACCGCGCCGCCGTCGCGCGGCCGATGCCGCCGGCGCCGCCAGTGATCAGCGCGATGCGCCCGGCGAGCGCTTTGGGCTTCGGCATGCGCTGCAGCTTGGCTTCCTCGAGCAACCAATATTCGATGTCGAACGCTTCCTGCTCGGCGAGGCCGACATAAGTGCTGACGCCGGAGGCGCCGCGCATCACGTTGATCGCGTTGACATAGAATTCGCTGGCGATGCGCGCGGTCGCCTTGTCCTTGGCGAAGGACAGCATGCCGACGCCGGGAACCAGATAGATCACCGCGTTGGGGTCGCGCATCCCTGGCGAATTCGCCCGCTTGCAGCGCTCGTAATAGGCGGCGTACTGGTCGCGATAATCCGCGAGCTGCTCGTCCAAGCCCGCGAGCACGTCGTCGAGATTGTCGGCGTCGGAATCGAAGGGCAGCACGAGCGGACGGATTTTCGTCCGCAGGAAATGATCGGGGCAGGACGTGCCGAGCGGCGCGAGATCGCCAAGGGCGTTCGAATTGACGAATTCCAGCACTTCGGGAGCATCCGAGAAATGCCCGACCTTGCGCTCGTGCGAGGATATCTTTCCCCGAATCGCGGGCAGCAGCCGGGCGGCGGCTTCGCGGCGCGCCTCCGGCGACAGCGCGGCATGGCGCGCGCCGAAAAAAGCGGGTTCCCGCTCGTGGGCAGCGAGCCAGTCGGCCGCCTTCTGGATGATCCGCAGCGTCGTCTCGTAGCAGCTCTTCGAAGTCGGCCCCCAGGTGAACAGGCCGTGTCCGCCGAGCACCACGCCGACATATTCGGGATGATTGGTCGCCATCTCGCCGAGCTTCAGGCCGAGATCGAAGCCGGGACGCTGCCACGGCAGAAAGCCGATCTCGTCGCCGTAAATCTCCTTCGTCAGCTTTTCGGCGTTGGAGGAGGCCGCGATCGCGATCACCGCGTCGGCGTGGACGTGATCGACGTGGCGCGCGGGAACAAAGGCGTGCAGCGGCGTATCGATCGAGGTCGCGCGCGGATTGAGATTGAAGGTGCAATGGTCGAACAGCGCGACCATTTCGTCTTCATGCGCGAGGCCGCGATAGAGTCGCTTCAGCGACTCGAGCTTGTCCAGATAGAGGGTGGCGAAGCCGTCGCGCTTCATCGAGCCGATGTCGCCGCCCGAGCCCTTCACCCAGAGCACCCGCTCCGTTTGCTTCGTCAGCGGATCGCTCGCCTCCACCTTGGCCGACGTGTTGCCGCCGCCGAAATTGGTGATCCTGAGGTCGCTGCCGAGCAGGTTCGAGCGGTAGAGCAACTGGCCGGGCTCGTCGAGGCGCGCCGCATGCGCCTCGTCCCAGAGATTTGCGAGGGGAGACAGGGACGCCCTTGTCATGAATGCGCTTTCCTGGAGCTGCGGATGCCCGCGGACTCTTACGAGCGCGATCGGTCATGGTCAATCATGAATGACCGATTGTGCGGAGCAAAACGATTGCTGCAATGCGGAAGATAGCAGAAATAGATCCAAAATGAGTAAAGTCCTTGACCGGTATTGGCGTTGTGACTACTTTTGAGCGGTTGGGGACGGGAACGCCATGCACGAGCGCGAGCGCTGGCAGGTCATCAAGGCGATGCTGAGGGAGCGCGCGGTCGTGCGGATCGCCGACGTCCTGAAGGTGACCGGCGCGTCCGAAGCCTCGGTGCGCCGCGACTTCGCGAAGTTGGCGGGGACGGGCCTCGCGATGCGCGTTCGCGGCGGGCTCGAGGCCCCGTCGAGCGGCGTCGGCGAGGGCGGTTATGTCCCCCGCACTTTCGAGGCGAGCAGCGTTCTGAACATCGAAGCCAAGCGGGCGATCGCGCGCGCCGCGGTCGATCTCAACGAGGACGGCGAGTCGATCATCATCAACGGCGGCACAACGACGTTCGAGATGGGTCCCTTCCTGCGCGATCGCCGGTTGAAGGTATTGACCAACTCCTATCCGCTCGCGGAAGTCCTGATCCGCGACAGCCATTGCCGCGTCGCGCTGCCGGGGGGCGAGGTCTATCGCGAAGAAAGGTTGATCGTCTCTCCGTTCGACGACGATGCGACGCAGCACTATTCCGCCGCGCGCATGTTCATGAGCGCGATCTCGGTCGGCGAACTGGGAATCATCGAAGGTCATCCCCTGGTCGCGCGCGCTGAACGCAAGCTGCTCGCCCGGGCGCGCGAACTCGTCGTGCTCGCCGATTCCTCCAAATTCGTCGCACGCGGCAGTCTCGTCGTCTGCCCGCTTTCGCGCGTCGCCCGGCTGATCACGGATTCGCGCGCCCCGCCGGCGGCGCTCGAAATGCTGCGCGAGGCGGGGATAGCGGTGGACATCGTCGAAATCGGCGCCGACGTGACGGCGGCCGCATGAGCGCCGCTGCCCCTCCCCTGCTCGAGGTGCGCGACCTGGAGAAGACGTTTCCGGGCGTGCGCGCGCTCTACGACGTATCTTTTTCGGTCGCGCGGGGCGAGGTTCACGCGCTGCTCGGCGAGAACGGCGCCGGCAAGTCGACGCTGATCAAAATCGTATCGGGCGTCTTTCCGCCCAACCGCGGCCGGATCCTGATCGATGGCGTCGAGCGCAAGTTCAATCTGCCCGAGGACGCGCGACGCGCCGGGGTGGCGACGATCTATCAGGAGCTGCTGCTGTTTCCCGAACTGACCGTCGCGGAAAACATCTTCATGGGCCACGCCCCGCGCAGTTTCGGCGGCCGTCTCGACTGGCGCGCGATGCACGAACGCGCTGAAGCCCTGCTGGCTTCGCTGGAGATCCACGACCTTGCGCCGGACCGCATCGTCGGTTCGCTCAGTGTCGGCAATCGGCAGCGGGTCGAAATCCTGCGCGCCCTGTCCTATGATGCGCGGCTGCTGATCATGGACGAGCCTACCGCCGCGCTCACCGAGCCCGATGTCGTCAGGCTGTTCAAGATCGTTCGGCTGCTGAAGGCGCGCGGCGTCGGCATCATCTACATCAGCCATCGGATGGACGAGATTTTCATGCTCGGCGATCGAGTCACGGTGCTGCGCGACGGCGCCTACGTCGGCACGCGCAACGTCGCCGAGACCAACTCGGGCGAACTGGTGCAGATGATGGTCGGCCGCACGATCGAGAGCCTATTCCCCAAGGGCGAGGCGCCGATCGGCCCGCCTGTGCTCGAGGTAAGCGATCTCGTGCGCAGACCGGCCACGCGCGGGGTCAGCCTCACGGTGCGCGCCGGCGAAATCGTCGGGCTCGCCGGGCTCGTCGGCTCGGGCCGCAGCGAGCTCGCGCAGACGATTTTCGGCGTCACTCCGGCCGACTCCGGGGAGATCCGGATCGGCGGCGAAGCGGTGGTCGTCCGGTCCCCGGGCCAGGCGCGCGACCTCGGCATCGCCTATGTGCCCGAGGATCGCGGGACGCAGGGTCTGGTTCGCCCGATGAGCGTCTTGCACAATTTCTCGCTCGCCGCATTGGGGTCGCTCGCCAGATTCGGTTTCATCGATCGCGCGGCTGAGCGTCGGCTGGCTTTCGACGGGGTCGAGCGGTTCAGCGTCAGGACGAGTTCCCTGGAGCAGGTCGCGGGCCGGCTCTCCGGCGGCAATCAGCAGAAGATCGTGCTCGGCAAGTGGCTCGCCAACCATCCACGCCTCTTGATCCTCGACGAGCCGACGCGCGGCATCGACGTCGGCGCGAAGGCCGAAATTCATCGCCTGATGTGCGATCTCGCGCGCCAGGGCGTCGCGATCCTGCTGATTTCGAGTGAATTGCCGGAAGTGCTTGGCATGAGCGATCGCATCCTCGTCATGCGGGAGGGGCGCTTCGTCGCCGAGTTCACCCGCGCGGAGGCCAAACCCGAAGCGGTGGGCGCGGCGATGATGGGCGGCGACAGCGCGACGCTGGAGGCGGCGGCGTGAGCGCGGTCGCACTGGGATCGGGGGTCGCGCCGCGCGCGAGTTGGCTGCGGCGGCTCTCCTCCCAGGAGGTGCTGCTGGCCCTAGCAATCGTCGTTCTGGCGATCGTCGTGGGCGCCATCAACCCGCGATTTCTCCTGGCGCGCAATCTCTCCGACATATTTCTCGGCAACGCTTACGTCGCGGTCGCGGCGATCGGCATGTCGATGGTGATCATCTCGGGGAACATCGACATTTCGGTCGGGGCGCTGATCGGCGTTCTCGCGACGATCAGCGGCACGATG
>DASXYQ010000043.1:0-12760 GCA_036502445.1 Roseiarcus sp.
CGCCTCTTCCACGGACATCCTCTCAGCTTCGAGTTCCGCGAGCCGACCGTGAAGCAACGGCGCCACGATTAGAGCGCCCTGCCTGATGAGGGTCTCGCCGTGGCCTCGGAATTGCGCGAGCCCGTCGGCGGCGCCGAATCGGGCCTGCGCCCAAGACAGGAACATGCGAGCCACGTTCCCATAAGACGGTGAGCCACTTCTTTCCGAGACATCCAATAGGACGTTGGCCGCTCGCAACGTCGCCTCGGCGTCGGCGCGCCCCATTTCGTACACCGCCTTAAGCCAATGGGTATTCGTGATCGTCGGCGTGTGTTCGGAAGCGAGCGCCTCGGTCGACGCTTCGTCGACTTGAGCCGCGGCGCCGATCGCATCGCCGACGTGCCAGGCGAGCATAGCTAGGTAGGCCTTGGCGCTGATGCCAAAGTCCGACCCATGCTGGAGCCGGACGGATGCCTCCCAGCCGGGGCTGTAAACACGCAGCGCCTCGCACAAATGTTCGCGAGCCTCGGCGAAGCGGCCTTGAAAGAGGCAAGTCTGTCCCAAAGCACGCCCGGCGGACCCAACGGCGGCGGCGTCGCCCGCCAATTTCGCAGCACTGAGGAAGCCTTCGGCAGCCTCGTGGGCCGACTTCAGTTGGCCACCAGCAAAGAAAGCGACCCATCGCGCGTATTGCGCCTTCATGCGCTCGCCGACATTGTCGCTCTGAGCCGCCAACCCAAGGGTTTGCGCGAGGACCGCCTTGGTCTCCTCGGCGGCGAAGCCTTTCGACCAGGCCATCGCGTGGCCGTAGCTGGTCTGCAATTTCAGCCGTTGATCCGTGGAAGCAGGAGCGTTCGCCGACGCTTTGGCCACCCCTCCCCCACTGTCCGCCATCTCGATCGCCTTGCCGAGATGCGCGATCGCCTCGGGGAACGCCGAGCGGCGCAGCGCCTGGTCGCCCGCGCGGCCCCACCAGTCGATCGCCGCCTCGGTCAGGCCGGCTTCGGTGAAATGATGCGCGAGCACTTCCGGCTGCGCCGCCGCCCGCTCCGGGAATTGATCTCGCAGCGTCTCGGCGGCGCGGCGGTGCAGCGCCTGGCGGCGGCTCTTCAACAGGTTCTCGTAAGCCGCGTCCTGGATAAGCGCGTGCTTGAAGCGATACTCCGCTTGCGGGGGCAGGCCCTCGACCAGCAGGATGTCGGCCTCGGCGAGTTTTTCGAGCGCCTCTCGCAGCGGCGCTTCCTCCAAACCGGCGATCGCCTTCAGCAGCGGATAGGAGAAGCCCCGACCGAGCACCGCGCCGATCATCGCGACCTCGCGCGCGGAGCCGAGCCGGTCGAGCCGGGCGGACAGCGATTGTTGCAAGGTCGGCGGGATCGCCTGGGCGCCGCCCTGCTCCCCGCGCTCCAGCAGCAGCCGCGTCACCTCCTCGACGAACAGCGGCACGCCACCGGTGCGCTCGTTGACTCCCTCGACGATGGCTTGCGAAAAAGCGTGCTTGGCCGCGAGTTCCGCGACCATGCTCGCGACCTGTCGCCGGTCGAGCGGCGTCAACGTGATCGTGCCGTGATGCGAGCGCGCGCCCCAAGGCGCGCGGAATTCCGGCCTCGTCGTCGCCACCACGAACAGCGGCGCGAGCGCGCCGCGCTCGGCGAGGCCTTTCATGAGATCGAGCGTCGTCGGATCGGCCCAATGCAGGTCCTCGAAGGCCAGAACCAGCGGCTGCGCGCGCGCCCCCGCCGTCACCCAGACCTGCATCGCCGCCATCTGGCGGCGACGTAATTCCTCGGCCGCGAACTTGGCCGCGCGATCTTCGGGCAGCGGCATGTCGAGCAAAGGCGCCAGCAGCGGGACGTGTTCGGCGGGGTCGAGCTTGACCGCCTGTAGCGCCGTCTCGAGATCGGCGAGCCGCCGCTCGGCGGGAATATCCGCGCCGCCGAAGCGCAGCCGGCCCCAGTCGGCGATCGGGTGCAAGGGCGTGTTCTGGAGCAGTTGCGAAGAGGCCCATTCGACCCAGGTGTGCGGCGTATCGACCAACCGCGCGCGAAACTCCTCGATCAGGCGCGACTTGCCGAGGCCGGGCTCGGCGACAATTTGCAGGAACTGCCCTTCGCCCGCCCGCGCGCGCTCCCAGCGCCGCAGCAGCATCGTCAGCTCCTCTTCGCGCCCGACCAGCGGCGTCAAGGCGCGCTGCCCGGAGCGCCGGCCGCCGCCGCTGGCGCGCACGATCCTGAACAGCGTCACCGGCTCCGGCACGCCCTTCAGTTCATGGGCGCCGCGATCCTCGGCGATGAACAACCCCGCAACCTGCCGGCGGACCTTTGCCGTGGTCCAGATCGATCCGGGCTCCGCCGCCGCCTGCACTCGGGCGGCGACATTGGGCGCGTCCCCGAACACCTCGCCCTCGAAATCGACCACCACCGCGCCGGTCTCGACCCCGATGCGCGCCTCGAGTTTCGGCCGCCGAGAGTTCGCATTCCCAGCGTTGATCTCGGTGAGCGCGCGCTGGATTTCGAGCGCGGCGCGCAAGGCCCGCTCGGCGTCGTTCTCCTGCGCGAGCGGATAGCCGAACAAGGCCATGATGCCGTCGCCCAGTTTCTTCGCGACATGCCCGCCCATCCGCGTCACTGCCGCCGAGGCCGCGTCGAGATAGCCGCCGACCAGATCGCGCCAATCCTCGGCGTCGAGCTTCGCGGAGATGCCGGTCGAGCCGACGAGATCGCAGAACATCACGGTGAGGTGGCGGCGCTCGGCGGATTCCGCGGGGAACGGCGCCGGCTTGGCGATCGGCGCGACGAGGGGCGGCGGCGCAGCCGGGTTCGCGATGGCTTTCAGGAGCCGTTTTCGATGCCCGAGCAGAACGCCGAGCTTTTCGAGATCGGCGTCGCTGAGGTCCGGCAGGACATCGGCATCGACGCCGTTGTCGCGGAACGCGGCCTCGTATTGCCCAAGCCCGAGGCTCCGCAGCCACTCTCCGACGTCCATGGTCAGTTTCCCGATGGCGCGGCCATGATCGTCCAGACTGAACAGCGTGTCCAGAGAATTAGCCCGACGCCGCGCGGGGATGCGCAAGAGACGCTCGGGGGAGCCGGACGCGGCTTGTCACCCGGGGCCCGCCGTTCCTCCTATACACTTGCCGAGCCTTCGCTTATGCAGGGGCGAGAATTGCCGCATCGCGAAAGTGAAGTCCCGATGGCTGATATGCCCTATTCCACCGACCGCCTCGCCACCGTCTTCGGCGGCTCCGGCTTCGTCGGCCGGCATATCGTTCGCGCCCTGGCGCGCGACGGCTGGCGCGTCCGCGCCGCGAACCGGCGGCCCGATCTCGCGGGATTCCTGCGACCGCAGGGCACGGTGGGGCAGATCGAGCCGGTGCAGGCCAATCTGCGCTATCCCGAATCGGTCGCGGCGGCGATCGATGGCGCCGACGTCGTCGTCAACGCCGCGGGCGTCAAGAGCCAGCGCGGGCCTCAGAGCTACGAAGCCGTGCATGTGTCCGGCGCCGGCGCAATCGCGCGCGCCGCCCGCGCCGCCGGGGTGCGCATGCTGGTGCAGATCTCCGGCATCGGCGCGGATTCCGCTTCCGCCAATCCCTACATCGCGAGCAAGGGCCGCGGCGAGGAGGCCGCGCGCGCGGAATTTCCAGACGTCATCATGCTGCGCCCCTCGGTCGTGTTCGGACCCGAAGACGAATTCCTCAACCGCTTCGCCGCGCTCGCACGCTTCATGCCCGTGCTGCCGCTGTTCGGCGGCGGGGAGACCCCGTTGCAACCGGTCTTCGCGGGCGACGTGGCGCTCGCGGCCGCTCGCGCCCTCGACGGGGCGGCCGAGGTGGGGCAGACCTACGAACTCGGGGGCCCCGAAATCATGACCCTGCGCGAGGCGGTGCAGCTCGTGCTGCGCATCATCGAGCGGCGCCGCGCGCTGATCGGCCTGCCGTTCGGCGTTTCCCTCGCCATCGCCGGGACGACCGAGATCGCCAGCGCGCTGACGCTCGGAGTTTTCCCGAAGGCGTTGACCACGACGCGTGACCAGGTCGAACTGTTGCGCGAAGACAACATCGTCTCGGAAAAGGCGATGGCGGAAGGACGCACGTTCGCGGGTTTGGGGATCGATCCGCAAGGCGTGGAGGCGATCGCGCCAGCGTATCTCGTGCGTTTTCGCAAGACGGGACAATACGCGGCCAGGCGGATTGCGTAAGGCGAAAGCGTTCCAACGCGATTCTCTTGCGAAAGCCGGCCCTTGCGTGGGGGCTCCGCGCGGACTAGGCTTCATTCCGGGGCTGGCGCGCTCGCGCGCAAGGTATATTCCGAGGCTGGTTTCTTGTCGCTTTCCACCGCCGACTATCTCGTCGACCGTCGCCGCCTGCGCAAGCAGGTCACGTTTTGGCGGGTCATCGCGTTCGTCGTCGCGGCGCTCGCCATTATTGGGCTGGGCCTGCGGTTCGCCGTGAATTCGGGCGTGGCCGGGGCGCATATCGCGCGGCTTTCGATCTCTGGAATGATCACCGGCGACGCGGAGACCGTGAAGCTCATTCGCTCCGTCGCCGATTCCAAGGCGGTCGCCGCGGTGTTGACGATCGACAGCCCCGGCGGCACGACCGAGGGCTCGGAAGTTCTCTATGAGGAGATTCGACGTCTGGCGGGCAAAAAGCCGGTCGTGGCCGTGGTCGGTACGTTGGCGGCTTCGGGCGCCTATATCGCCGCGCTCGGCGCCGACCGAATTTTCGTGCGCGGCAATTCGATCGTCGGGTCGATCGGCGTCCTCATGCAATATCCCAACGTATCCGGCCTCATGGATAAGCTCGGCGTCAAACTGGAGTCGATCAAATCCTCGCCGCTGAAGGCCGCGCCGAACGGCTTGGAGCCGACCAGCGAGGCCGCGCGCGATGCGATGGCGTCGCTGATCGGCGACAGCTTCGCCTGGTTCAAGGGCCTCGTGAAGGAACGTCGTCAAATGAGCGAGGATGAGCTCGCTCGCGTCGATGACGGGCGCGTGTTCACGGGCCGCCAGGGGATTGGGTTGAAGCTCGTCGACGCGATCGGCGGCGAACGCGAGGCGATCGCTTGGCTGCAGGCCGAAAAAGGCGTCACGAAGGACCTTCCGGTACGCGATTGGAAGCCCGATTCCGGGTTTACCGGTCTGAAATTCACCAGCCTGGCAGCGGATGTCGCTCAAGCCGCGGGGTGGTCCGAGCTGGCGGGGGCGCTGCGGCGCGCGGCTCTGAACACCGATGTCGGAACGGACGGGCTTTTATCGCTTTGGAAATTTTCATCTGGGGAGTAGCGCGCATCGATCAGTGATAGCGTGCTGTTTGAGTCGAGGGGCGTTCGTAGTGATCAAGTCGGAACTGGTGCAACGCCTCGCGGCGCGAAATCCGCATCTGTATCAACGCGACATCGAACATATCGTCGATGCCATCCTGGGCGAGATCACCCACGCGTTGGCCCGAGGCGAGCGCGTCGAACTGCGGGGATTCGGCGCGTTTTCGACCAAGCAGCGGCTGGCGCGCACCGGCCGCAATCCGCGCACGGGCGACAAGGTGCCCGTGACGGAAAAGTTCGTCCCGTTCTTCAAGACGGGCAAGGAAATGCGCGAGCGGCTCAACCGGTCGCCGTCGTAGCGCTCGCGCTCCCGGGGGAGGGGTCATCAAATCCTCTGTCGGCCCGCCGTCACCGCGGAGACGGCTATCGACGCCAGCACTCCCACGAGAATCTCGACAATCCGTTCGAACGGTCGGGCGAACGGGTTTCCCGGCGCCGGCACGAGAACCACGATGACGAGGGTGACGCAGGATAGGCGAAGATTGGGCTTGATGGCCGTCAATATCGCGAGCGGAACCAGCGCAACCCAGAACAGCGCGAAGGTCGAAGCTCCCCGTTGGCCAGCCTCTATCACCGCCAGACCGACGAGCGCCCCGATCAACGTGCCGAGCGCTCGGTCTCGGCCGGCGGCAAGGGTTTCGGGCAACGCGGGTTGCGTGACGACCATCGCCGTGACCAGCGCCCAATAGAATTCGCTCAGTCCGATCAGCATGGCCGCTACGTAAGCCAGCGCGCAGGCGGCGAGGATTCGAACCGCTTGCCAAAGATGCGCCCCTTCGAAAAACTTCGCCATGAGGGCGCTCCGTTCCTCGGAATCGGCCGGACGCTTCTACCGTCATTGCGAGCGACAGCGAAGCAACCCCGACAGCCGCGTTCAGAGACCTTTAGTCTAGATCGCTTCGCTTTGCTCGCGATGACGGAACGAGCCCGCATCCCCGCTTTCGTGGGAATGACACGCGTTGGTTCCGAGGGTTTTCCCTCGCGGCTTGTGGTCGGGCGCTCCAGCCAATACGATCGCTGGGCAAGGCGGACGCGCGAGCCGCAAAAGGGAGAAATGTCCGATGTGGTATGGTCAAGTCGAGGGCACCGCCATCGAGGTTCTCGATCCGCGCTTCAAGGCGTGCTTCGCCGGGCACGTTCGCGTCGAGCGATTGTGGACCGGGGCGCGCTGGTCGGAGGGGCCGGCCTGGTTCGCAGCCGGCCGCTATCTCGTCTGGTCCGACATTCCGAACAACCGCATGATGCGCTTCGTCGAACCTTCGGGCGAGGTCTCCTTGTTCCGCGAGCGCTCCAACAATTCCAACGGCAACAGCGTCGACAACCAGGGCCGGCTGGTCACCTGCGAGCACCTGACGCGCCGCGTCACGCGCACCGAGATCGACGGCTCGATCACCGTCCTCGCCGACAAATGGAACGGCAAGCGCTTGAACTCGCCGAACGATCTCGTCGTGAAATCCGACGACACGATCTGGTTCACCGACCCCGCCTACGGCATCGACACCGACTACGAGGGAGACCACGCGCCCGAGGAGATCGGCGGCTGCCACGTCTATCGCTTGGACCCCAAGACGTCTGCGGTCGAGCCCGTCGTCACCGACATGGTCAGGCCGAACGGCATCGCTTTTTCGCCCGACGAGAAATTCCTCTATGTCGCCGACACCGGCGCGAGCCACAAGGAGAACGGCCCGAGACATATCCGGAAGTTCGCCGTCGCAGGCGCCCGGGTTTCCGGCGGCGAGGTCTTTGCGGACTGCACTTCCGGCCTGTTCGACGGTTTCCGCGTGGATACGACAGGTCGCATATGGACCAGCGCGGCCGATGGGGTCCATGTCTACGCCCCCGACGGAGCGCTGATCGGCAAGATCCTGATCCCGGAACTGGTCGCCAATGTTACGTTCGGCGGGACGAAACTCAACCGGCTGTTCATTTGCGGCACGACCTCGCTCTATTCGATGTACGTGACCGCGCGCGGATCGAAGCTCGGTTGAGCGCTCCGCGCACCACGCGAATGGACGGCGCCGTCGCCGTCGTGACCGGCGGCGCGCGCGGGATCGGTCGCGCGACCGCGTTGGCGCTGGCCGACGCGGGCGCCGTAACGGTCGTCGCGGATCTCGACGCCGAGGCCTCCGCCGAGACGGTCGCGGACATTGGCGCGCTCGGCGGCCGCGCCTGGGCGCACGCCGCCGACGTCACGCGGGAAGACTCGGTGGACGCTCTCATCGCGGCGGCGGCCGAGCGCGAGGGCCGGGTCGACATCCTCGTCAACAATGCGGGGATCGCGATCCGGCGGCCCGCCGTCGATCTCTCGCTCGACGACTGGGACAAGGTCGTCGCGGTGAACATGACGGGCATGTTCCTGTGCGCGCGCTCGGCGGCGCGACATATGATCGCGCGCGGAGGCGGCGGCGCCGTCGTCAATGTCGCCTCGATCATGGGTCTGTCGGGTGGCGGGCTCTACCCGAACATCTCCTACCAGACCAGCAAGGGCGCGGTCGTCAACATGACGCGCGCGCTCGCGATCGAATGGGCGCCGCACGGCATTCGCGTCAACGCGGTCGCGCCCACCTATGTGCGCACCCGATTGATCGCGCCCTTGCTCGAAAGCGCGGAATTGACGGCCCGGATCCTGGCCATGACGCCGCTCGGGCGCCTCGCCGAGCCGGAGGACGTGGCGGCGGCGATCGCGTTCCTGGCGAGCCCCGCGGCCGGGATGATCACCGGCTGCGTGCTGCCGGTGGACGGCGGATTCCTGGCGCAATAGGGCGCTTGCCGCAAACTCTCACAGGTGGACTTGATGGACTGGAACTTTCCCTACACGTCGAAGCGCATGCCGTTGCTGGCGGCCAATTGCGTGGCGACGACCCAGCCGCTCGCGGCGCAAGCCGGCCTATCGATGCTCGCGCGCGGCGGCGGCGCGGTCGACGCGGCCCTGGCGGCGGCGATCACGCTGACCGTCGTCGAACCGGTCATGAACGGGATCGGTTCGGACGCGTTCGCGATCGTCGCCGAGGGCGGACGGCTGCATGGCCTCAACGCCTCCGGACGCGCCCCGCGCGCCTGGAAAGCCGAGCGGTTCGCCGATCGCGACGCGATGCCGGCGCTGGGTTGGGATTCCGTCACAGTCCCCGGCGCAGTTTCCGCTTGGGCGGCGCTGCATGGCAAGTTCGGACGCCTGCCCTTCGAGGCGCTGTTCGAGCCCGCAATCCGCTACGCCCGCGATGGCTTCCTCGTCACCCCGGTGATCGCGGGTTCATGGCGCGACCAAGCCGCGACGCTGGGACACTTCGAGGGCTTTGCGCGCACATTCCTGCCCAGCGGTCGGGCGCCGACGGCCGGGGAACTCTTCCGCTCTCCGGACCATGCCGAGACCCTCGAGCTGATCGCGGCGAGCAAGGGCGAGGCCTTCTATCGCGGCAAGCTGGCGGATCGGATCGTCGCAGCGGCCGAGGCCGAGGGCGGCGCGATGGGACTTGACGACCTCGCGCATCATGAGGCGGACTGGGTCGAGCCGCTCGGCGTCGACTTCAAGGGCTATCGCATTCACGAGCTGCCCCCGAACGGACAGGGGCTCGCGGCGCTGATCGCGCTCGGCATTCTCGACCGGATCGACCTCGGCGGCCTCGAACCCGACGGCGTCGAAATGCAGCATCTCGAGATCGAGGCGACGAAACTCGGCATGGCCGACGTGCGCGCGCATGTCGGCGATCCCAAGACGATGCGAGTCCGCGCCGAAGAGCTGCTGATGCCGGCCTATCTCGACGAGCGCGCGCGTCAGATCGATCGCGACCGGGCGGTCACGCCACATCCAGGCACCCCCAAACAGCACGGCACCGTCTATCTCGCCGCGGCGGACGCCAGCGGGATGATGGTCTCGCTGATCCAGTCGAACTACCAGGGCTTCGGCTCGGGAATCGTCGTGCCCGGTACGGGGATCGCGATGAACAACCGCGGCAGCGGCTTTGTCCTCGAAGATGGACACCCCAACCAGGTCGCCCCGCGCAAACGGCCCATGCACACGATCATTCCCGGCTTCGCGACGAAGGACGGAGCGCCCGTGGCGGCTTTCGGCGTCATGGGCGGATCGATGCAGCCGCAAGGGCATGTCCAGGTCGGAATGCGGATGTTCGGCTTGGGCCGGAATCCGCAGGCCGCGATCGACGGACCGCGCTGGCGCGTCGACGGCGCCAAGGTCAAGGTCGAGGCCGCCTGGGACGGGGAGTTTCGTCGCGGGCTCGGGGCTCGCGGGCACGTCCTCGAGGACGCTCCGCCGCTCCAATTCGGCGCGGCGCAGGTGATCTGGCGTCTTCCCGCCGGCGGCTATCTCGCGGCCTCCGAAAGCCGTCGCGACGGCCAGGCCGTCGGGTTCTGACGCCATGACGGCCGCCTATGTCGAACCGCTGAGCGGCCGGCTCTACCCGCTGGAAGTTCCGCGCTGGCGCTCCGACGAGGGCCTGCCGCTGATGATCACGCCGCTGCCGGGAATCGGCCGCGGCGATATCGCCCCAGAGCAGCGCTCGCTGTGGCGTTACGCCGCCGCGCTGCCGTTTCCGATTCCTGATCCCGTGACGATGGGCGAAGGCTGCACGCCGCTGATCGAGCGAAGCTGGGACGGCGCGCGCGCGCTCTTCAAGCTCGAATGGTTTTCCCCGACCGGCAGTTTCAAGGATCGCGGCGCCTCGGTGATGATCTCATTGCTGCGGCAGCAGGGCGTCGCGCGGCTGCTCGAGGACAGTTCCGGCAATGGCGGCGCCGCGATCGCGGCCTATGCGGCGGCCGGCGGCCTGGAAGCGAAGATCCTGGTTCCCGCTACGACGAGCCCGGCCAAGACCGTGCAGATGCGCGCCTACGGCGCCGAGATCGAGCTGGTCCCCGGGACACGCCAGGATACGTCAGACGAGGCGATCCGGCAGGCGGAGGCGATCTTCTACGCCAGCCACAATTGGCAGGCGTTCTTCCTGCAGGGCACGAAGACGCTCGCCTACGAACTCTGGGAGGATCTGATCTTTCAGGCGCCCGACAACGTCGTGATACCTACCGGGGCCGGCAGCAACGTGCTCGGCCTCGACATCGGCTTCGGCGAATTGCTGCGCCGCGGCGAGATCGCGCGCCTGCCCCGGCTGTTCGCCGCGCAGCCCGCGAACTGCGCGCCGATCTCAGCCAGCCTCGAGGCCGGCGCGACGGAGGTTTCGCCGATAGAGCCGAAGCCGACGATCGCCGAAGGGACCGCGATCGCCAAGCCGGTGCGCGGTCGCGAGGTGCTGGCCGCGATCCGGCGGTCGGGCGGCGCGGCGGTCGCGGTTTCCGAAGACGAGATCATGTCCGCGAGTCGGCGATTGGCGAGGAGCGGCCTCTACACTGAGCCGACCAGCGCCGTCGCCGCCGCCGCCCTGTCGGCGCTGCTGCGGCAGGGCGCGATCGGCGCCGAGGAGACGACGATCGTGTTGCTGACCGGCGGCGGCCTGAAGGCGACGCAGCGCTGGGGGGAGTTGGTTGGGCAGGGCTAGGCCCAGGGCTAGCCCCGCGAGTACACAAGTTCCTGGCTTTGCCGCCGACCATTCTCCGGGCGAGATTCCTTCCTCGTTTTGTGGCTTTTCAGGGCGTTATGGGCAGGAAAATTTCCACTCTACTCTTTTTGCGCTGGCCGCCGACCGCGCATACGCGCGACGGGAGCGGTTATTAGTCGACGCCCGACGGCGCGCCATAACGAGCAATACGCGCAATCGTAAAACCGCCTATCCCCACGGAATATAACGAAAAATTGTATGTCGAATGGCGGCGCTGTTCGATTGCGCGGACCGCGATACCGGCCTAGGCTCAAATCCCACGCTCTGAATGCGTTTCGATCAGCGACATTCAAATCGAGGATGGAAAAGACGGGACGCGTCGAGCCGATGAGGCGCGTCGTCGCCCGAGCTGGCGCCCGGCAAAGTTCGGGCCAACATCGAGGAGGGAACATGCCCGTACTGACCGTCAATGGTCGACCCGAGAGCGTCGACGCACCCAACGATACGCCGTTGCTGTGGATCATCCGCGAGCAACTGCACATGACCGGCACCAAGTTCGGCTGCGGCGCGGGCCTCTGCGGCGCCTGCACCGTCCACGTGGACGGGGTCGCCGTTCGCTCCTGCCAGACGCAGCTCAGCGAAGTCGTCGGCAAGAAGATCACGACGATCGAAGGATTGAGCGCACACAGCGACCATCCGCTGCAGAAAGCCTGGGTCGCGGAGCAGGTTCCGCAGTGCGGCTATTGCCAGTCCGGCCAGATCATGCAGGCGGCTTCCCTGCTGTCGACCAATCCTGCCCCCACGCGCGCCGAGATCGTCGAACACATGAACGGCAATCTCTGCCGCTGCATGACCTATCCGCGCATCGTGAAGGCCATCGAACGCGCCGCTAACGATCTACGCGCATCGAACGAAGCGCAGGGCGCTGGGAGGAAAGCATGACCAAGCATCAGAACATCCCGGGCGCGCTCGATCTTTCCCGCCGCTCGTTTCTCGTCAGCGCCGGCGCGGCCGGCCTCGTCTGCGGCTTCGGCGCGCTGCCGGGGGCTACCCCGGCGTCGGCTGCGGCGCCCTACGATCCTACGATCTGGTACGGCATCGGCCCGGACGGGATCGTCACCGTCAACGTCGGCAAGGCCGACATGGGCCAGCACGTCGCCAGCACGATGGCCCAGATCGTCGCCGAGGAGCTCGGCGCGGCCTGGAGTCATATGCGCGTCAATCTCGTCGGCAACGATCCCAGGTACAACGATCCCGTGCTGGGCGCGATCATCACCGGCGGCAGCTGGAGCACGATGATGAATTTCGACGCCATGAGCCGCGCGGGCGCCGCAGGGCGAATTGCGCTGGTGGAGGCCGGCGCGGGCCTGCTCGGCGCCTCGGCGGGCCAGTGCGTTGCGTTCGATTCCCGTGTTTCCGATACGAAATCGGGCAAGTCGATAAGCTACGCCGACATCGTCAAGTCGGGCAAGGCGACGAAAGCCTTCACCGCGGACGAACTGAAGGCGATCGTGCTGAAGACGCCCGATCAATATACGAAGATCGGCAAAGATCTGCCGCAGCTCGATATTCCCTTCAAGGTGAACGGCACGGCCAAATACGGCATCGACACAATCCTGCCGGGCATGGTCTATGGCCGCATCGTGACGCCCCCCGTGCGTTACGGCGCCAAGGTGACCGGCGTCGACGACAGCGAGGCCAAGAAAATCCCCGGCTTCATCAAGGCGGTGGCGCTCGACGACAAGACGGGTACGACGACGGGCTGGGTGGTGGCTGTCGCCAACAGCTATCCCGAGGCGATCAAGGCCGCCGACGCCCTGAAGGTGAGCTATGACAAAGGGCCGAACGCGGCGGTCTCCAGCGAATCCATCCTGGCCGAGGCCAAGCGGTTGCAGTCGCTTCCCGGCGGCGAGCTCTACGTCAAGGATGGCGATGCGGCCGGCGCGCTCGCCA